>NZ_JAGTJY010000003.1:0-110629 GCF_018195695.1 Achromobacter sp. Marseille-Q0513
GTTTGAGTTCGTCCAGCGTCAGCACGCGTTCGGCGACATAGGCGGCGTCGTTCCAGTACGGCGCCATCGGCCAGCCTTCTTCTTCGGCGGGCCGCGCCGTGTCCAGCGGGCCGCCCGCCCGCAGCAACTGGTCCAGCGCTTCGACATACTGGCCGCGCGACAGGGTCAGCACGCCCTGTTCGGCCCGCAGGCGTCCCGCGCTGTCGGCGTCGAGACTGCCATCGGCGCGCGGGAACGCGGCGGCGGCACGGGCATAGGCCTGCGCTGCCTGGACCGAGTCGCCCTGGCGCAGCGCCAGCTTGGCACGCACCCACCAGGCCAGCGCCGTGTCCAGCCGGCTGGCCAGCGATTGCGCCAGGTCGTAGCGGCCGATGCGATAGGCCAGGGCGGCGACGCGGTCGGCGTTCGCCACCTGCCGCACGTCCAGCGCCTGCAGCGCCGAGACCAGGGACTTGAGCGTGGGATTGGGTTCGACATTGGGCGCGCCGCGCGCCGAATCGGCCAAGCCGGGCTGGCCGGTGGCGTCGAAGTTGGCGTAGGCATCGAAAGCGCTGTCGGGCTGGCCGTCGACGATGTCGCCGAGCCGCGCCAGCGCATAGGACACCAGCAGCCCTTGCGCGACGGGATCGTCGATCAAGGCGCGGGCGCGTTCGGACGTGCCCAGCGCCCAGCTGGCCAGCAGGCGCAGCGACGCATGGCCGCTGGACGAGCCGCGCGCTGCCTGTTCGGCGTACAGGCGGATGGCCTGCTTGAGCGCGGCTGCGGGAACCGCGTCCATGCAGGGGGTGTCGTTCAGGAGATCAACATAGCTGCACTCGCCTTGAGCGCCGGTCAGCAGCAGGCGCGCCTGCTGGCCGTAGCTGGCGACGGCCAGGCCCAGCGGATCCGGTGCGCCGGCGCGCGCCAGTGCGCGGGCGTGTTCGTAGGCCTTGGCGGTTTGTGCCCGCGCGGCGGCATCGTCGTGGATGGCACTGGAGATGTCCCCGATATCAGCCAGCATGTACGACGCCCACACGCTGCGTGCGACAGCCTGCGCGGCCGGCAGCGCGAGGATGGCCTGGAAGCGTTGCTGCGCCCGCGCCAGCCGCTGTTCGCCGAGCTCGCCCGGTTCGCGCTGTGCCAGCAGGTAGTCCACCGCGCCGGCGGCATACAGGCGCGCGGCTTCCGGGACGCCGGCGCCGGCGGCGTAGGCCGCGTCGCCGTCGGCCTGCGCGCGCATCTTGCGGATGGCGTCGCGCTGGGCGGCGTTCAGTTCTGGATCGTCGTCTTCCGGTATGTACGCCTGCGGCGGCTGATAGTACGGATCGGTGTCGCGGGCCCGCAGCGCGTCGGTGGCTGGCGTCAGCCGCGCCGCCTCGTAGCGGAACGAGTTGGACGGCGTGGCGTGCAGCGTGCCGCCGCGGTCGTCCAGCAGTTGCGCGGGGAAGTCGGGGCCGCAGGCAATGACCACGCCGGCGCCGATGAGGCCGGCAAGCAGGAGCGCTTTTGCGAGTTTCTTAGGGTTGGACATGGAGGTTGGTCGGTTCGTGTTCACAGCGTATCCAGCCGATGTTGCGTTGGGCGCCGGCGTGCAGCAGGCCTTCCTGCGCGCGACGCAGGTAGATGCCTAGTCCGTCGCGTTCCAGCGTGTAGCCGTTGATGCCGTCGGCGGCGGCGCAGGCGCCGTCCAGCCGCACGGCGAAGGGGAGTGCGGCGTCGGCATCGCCGGCGTTCGCGAGTATGAGGTCGCGCGCGCCGCCGGCGGCGGCCTGCGCGCTGACGGACAGCGCCGGACGCAGCGGTTGGCGCGCCAGCACGGCGCGCCACGTCGGCAGGCTCCAGGCGCGAGCGTCGACGCGGGTCGGCAGCCGGAACCAGACTATGCCGGCCAGGCCGGGCGGGCGCCGGTCTTCGATGCGGGAGACGAAGGCCGCCATTTCGGCGGGCGTCACGAGCAGCTCCGCCGAGCGTCCGCCAGGCATGAGCGCGGGCTGCTCGCTTTCGACCGCTGCGATCCTGCCCTCGTCGTCCCAGGCGACGCGGCTGCCGTAGGCGGGCAGGGCCACGCGCCAGGGCTTGCGGGTCTGCACCGCATAGGCGTCCAGCCAGGCCTGCGCGCGCTTGGCATCGAACAGTCCGCGCGTCGGACTGAGCACGGCATGGACCTGCAGCACGCTTTCGTCGGGGATGGCGAGCAGGGCGGCGAGCGCGGGACTGTCCAGCCAGGTCGGCAGGGCGGTGATGGACAGGGAGATGGACGGATCCAGGCGCGCGCGCAGGCCGGCAAGGAAGCGCGTGTACGCCGGCAGCTTGGAGGTGGCGCAGTCGTAGTCGATTTCCACGCCCGCCAGCGCGATGCCGGCCCGTTGCCATGAATCGCGCAAGGCCGCGATGCGCGCATGGATCTCGGCGTCGCGCAAACCGTCCACGCGGCCGTCGAAGCGCAGCACCATGATGGCCGGCCGGCCGGCGGCGGCCAGGGCCGGCAGGGCGGGCGCCGCGTCGGACCATTTACCGTCCGGGGCCACGTCGGCGGCCAGCACTCGCCAGGTCCGCACCAGATCGGCGCTGTCGGACATTGCCGCGGTCACGGCCGGCGTCCAGCGGCGTTGCCAGACATAGGCATCGTTGTCCAAGGCCGGATCGGTCTTGCCGCAAGCCGCCACGAGGACGCTGCACAGGACGACGGCAACGCGTCCACGCGCCGCGAGGGCGGAAGACAGGTACCGGCGAACCACGTTTCGCAGGCGGGACGGCATGGGTGGCGGATGCGGCTTCGGAGGTGGGCGCGATTGCGCAAAGCCGTGATTCTAGCGCCGCAAGCAACCCTTGCGCGTGGCATGGGTATTAGCACTCCATCGGGCCGGCTGCCAGATGTCCGCGAATCATTCAGCATCCGCGCGCCTTGCATTTCTGACGCGTGCTTGAAGTGTTCTTGACGTGCTTTTCGCAGACGGCGTTTTATATTTTTTGCAGACTCGCGGCAAATGAATTGCCACAAAACGGTCAATTGGGCTTAGCATAGGTGCATGACTTGGCGCTACGCCCGCGGTTCGTACCGTTCTCAGCCACGCGCCCTCGTCACACCTAGGATTCGCGTGCTGTCTGGCTGGCGCTTTTTCACGCCGCATCAGCACGCCGCTGAACGAAGCCGCAGCGCGACGTTCAGGCCGCTCGCCGCGATCGCATGGCGAGCCTTGCGGGACCGACATCTCCCGCGCATAAGAATCCATGGGATATCGCTCATCCCTTCAAATCATTGCCGACCATTTCGTATACGGCCGCATTTTGCGCGCTCACTACGGCGATATGCTGAAGTCGATCGAGCGAACTTATTCACCGAAGTTGCATTCCCTGACGGAACTAGTGTCCAAAGGGTGCAGCCTAATTGGAAAGGACCCCGATACGCCTTATGGCCGATGTGTGGCGAAAGCAACATACGGCTACGCTGAAAATGCTTATCGCGAGTTTGTATTGCAATACGGAAGTATTGCGATGGCACTGAGGCACAATGGGGACAAGTCGGGACGTAATGGCTTTTTCGCGTGTTGTAGGAGGTTTCCGTGCAAAACATCGTCGAAGGCTTCAAGTCGCAGTATGCAAGAGAGCAGGAGTCAGAGCTTTCCCTTGAGGAATATCTGAGCCTGGCCAAGAGCGATCCCATGGCATACGCCAGTCCCGCCGAGCGCATGCTCGCGGCGATCGGCGAGCCCGAGGTCGTGGATACGCGCAACGACCCGCGCCTTTCCCGCTTGTTTTCCAACCGGACCATCCGGCGCTATCCAGCGTTCCAGGAGTTCTACGGCATGGAGGACGTGATCGGGCAGATCGTCGCGTTCTTCAAGCATGCCGCGCAGGGACTGGAAGAGCGCAAGCAGATCCTCTATCTGCTGGGCCCCGTGGGCGGCGGCAAGTCGTCCATCGCCGAACGGCTCAAGGTGCTGATGGAGCGTTTCCCCATCTACGCGCTCAAGGGCTCGCCCGTCAACGAATCGCCGCTGGGCCTGTTCCATCCGGAACGCTTCGGCGAGACGCTGGAAAAGGAATACGGCATTCCGCGCCGCTACCTCACCGGCATCATGTCGCCGTGGGCCATCAAGCGCCTGAAGGAATTCGACGGCGACATCTCGCAGTTCCGCGTCGTGCGCCTGAATCCCTCGGTGCTGCGCCAGGTGGCCATCGCCAAGACCGAGCCGGGCGACGAGAACAACCAGGACATCTCGTCCCTGGTCGGCAAGGTGGACATCCGCAAGCTCGATCGCCATTCGCAGGACGATCCCGACGCCTACAGCTACTCGGGCGGGTTGTGCCTGGCCAATCAGGGGCTGCTCGAGTTCGTGGAAATGTTCAAGGCGCCGATCAAGATGCTGCACCCGCTCTTGACCGCCACGCAGGAAGGCAACTTCAAGGGCACCGAGGGCTTTTCCGCGATTCCGTTCAACGGCAGCATCCTGGCGCACTCGAACGAATCGGAATGGCAGACCTTCCGCAACAACAAGCACAACGAGGCCTTCCTCGACCGTATCTACATCGTCAAGGTCCCGTACTGCCTGCAGGTGTCGGAAGAGGTTCGCATCTACGAGAAGCTGCTGCATCACAGCTCGCTGTCGACGGCGCCCTGCGCGCCGGGAACGCTGGACGTGATGGCGCAGTTCTCGGTGCTGACGCGCCTGAAGGAGCCGGAGAATTCCAGCATCTATTCGAAGCTGCGCGTCTATGACGGCGAGAGCCTGAAGGACGTGGATCCGAAGGCCAAGGCCTTGCAGGAATACAAGGACTACGCCGGCACCGACGAAGGCATGACCGGCGTGTCCACGCGCTTCGCCTACAAGATCCTGTCCAGCGTCTTCAACTACGACCAGACCGAGGTCGCCGCCAACCCGGTGCACCTGATGTATGTGCTCGAGCAGCGCATCGGCCGCGAGGACTATCCCGACGAGGTTCGCCGGCGCTATCTCGAATTCATCAAGGGCTACCTGGCGCCGCGCTACGCCGAGTTCATCGGCAAGGAGATCCAGACAGCGTACCTGGAGTCCTACTCCGAGTACGGCCAGAACATCTTCGACCGCTACGTGACCTTCGCCGACTGCTGGATCCAGGACGAGGAATTCCGCGACCCGGAAACCGGCGAGAGCTTCGATCGCAGCGCCTTGAACGATGAGCTGGAGAAGATCGAGAAGCCGGCCGGCATCGCCAACCCGAAGGACTTCCGCAACGAGATCGTCAACTTCGTGCTGCGCGCCCGCGCCAACAACAACGGTCGCAATCCGACCTGGACCAGCTATGAAAAGCTGCGCGAAGTGATCGAGAAGAAGATGTTCTCGAACACGGAAGATCTGCTGCCGGTGATCTCGTTCAACGCCAAGGCATCGGCCGAGGATAAGTCCAAGCACCAGAGTTTCGTCGACCGCATGGTCGAGAAGGGATACACGGAGAAGCAGGTCCGACTGCTGTGCGAGTGGTACCTCCGTGTAAGGAAGTCTTCCTGAGCGAGGTGAATCATGAATTCACTGATCGATCGCCGTCTTAACGGGCGCAACAAGAGCGCCGTCAACCGGGAACGTTTTCTCCGGCGCTACAAGGACCAGATCCGCAAGGCGGTGCATGGCATGATCCGCGACCGCTCGATCCAGGATATGGATCAGGGCGGTGAGGTCAACCTGCCCGCGCGCGACATCTCCGAGCCTACCTTCCATCACGGGCAGGGCGGCGACCGCGAGATGGTGCATCCCGGCAACCGCGAGTTTGCCAAGGGAGACACCTTCGACCGGCCGCAGGGAGGCGGGCAGGGGCAGGGCGGATCCGAGCCCGGCGAGGGCGAGGCGGTCGATCAGTTCACCTTCAGCCTGTCGCGCGCTGAATTCCTGAACCTGTTCTTCGAAGATCTGGAACTTCCCAACCTGGCGCGCAACCAATTGGGCGAGGTCAGCCAGCGCAAGTGGCAGCGCGCCGGCTACACCACCACGGGTTCGCCCAGCATGTTGAGCATCAGCCGCACGCTCAAGTCATCGCTGGCGCGCCGCGTGGCGCTGAGCGTCAAGGCGCGCGCGGACCTGGAAGACGCCGAGGAACGCCTGGCCAAGGCCCTGGCCGCCGGCGCGGGCGCCGACGAGATCCGCGCGCTGGAGCAGGACGTCGAGGACTGCCGCGAGCGCCTGGCGCGCGTGCCCTTCCTGGACGACCTGGATCTGCGCTACCGCAACCGGGTGTCGGTCTCCATCCCCATGGCGCGCGCCGTCATGTTCTGCCTGATGGACGTGTCCGGTTCGATGGACGAAGGCAAGAAGGACCTGGCCAAGCGTTTCTTCACGCTGCTGTACCTGTTCCTGTCGCGCAAGTACGAGCACGTCGATCTGGTGTTCATCCGCCATACCGACAACGCCGAGGAAGTGGACGAGCGCACCTTCTTCTACGACCCGAAGAGCGGCGGCACCATCGTGCTGTCGGCGCTGGAACTGATGCGGGAGATTCTGGAAAAGCGCTATCCGCCCAGCGCCTGGAACGTCTACGCGGCCCAGGCCAGCGACGGCGACTCGTTCGGCGCCGACGCGGGCAAGAGCGCGCGCTTCCTGGCCGAGCACCTGCTGCCGGCCACGCGCTACTTCGCCTACATCGAGGTGCCCGACTCGCAGGAGGCGCGCAAGAGCAGCCTGTGGGCCGAGTACGAACAGAAGCTGGAGCCGCATTTCGTGATGCGGCGGATCTGCGATCGCGGGGAGATCTACCCCGTGTTCCATGACCTGTTCAAGAAGGAAACGGTATGAATGCCATCGCGGGTGCACTCGTGGAGCCGGATGCGGCCGGAGGCTCTCGGCCGATCTCGCAGGGCTCCGAATGGACGTTCGAGTTGCTGCAGACCTACGACGACGCGATCTCGCAGGTCGCGCGCGAGTACGGGCTGGATACCTACCCGAACCAGATCGAGGTCATCACCTCGGAGCAGATGCTCGATGCCTATGCGTCGGCGGGCCTGCCTATCGGTTATCCGCACTGGTCCTACGGCAAGGAATTCATCCGCAACGAGCAGTTCTACCGGCGCGGCATGCAGGGGCTGGCCTACGAGATCGTGATCAACTCCAATCCCTGCATTTCGTATCTCATGGAAGAAAACTCCATGACGATGCAGGCGCTGGTGATCGCGCACGCCTGTTATGGCCACAACTCCTTCTTCAAGGGCAATTACCTGTTCCGCCAGTGGACCGACGCCGACGGCGTGCTGGACTACCTGGTGTTCGCGCGCAAGTACGTCATGTCCTGCGAGGACCGCTACGGCATCGATGCGGTCGAGGCCGTGCTGGACTCCTGCCATGCGCTGTCGCACCACGGGGTAGACCGCTACAAGCGGCCCACGCCGATCTCGTACAAGGAAGAGGCGGCGCGCCAGGCCGAGCGCCAGGAGCATGCGCGGCTGCAGTACAACGACCTCTGGCGCACGCTGCCGCGCCTGGAAGAGGGCAAGGACACGCACAGCCAGTCCTCGAACTTCCCGCCCGAGCCCGAAGAGAACCTGCTGTACTTCATCGAGAAGTACTCGCCCAAGCTCGCGCCGTGGCAGAAGGAGCTGGTGCGGATCGTGCGCAAGATCGCGCAGTACTTCTATCCGCAGACCCAGACCAAGGTCATGAACGAGGGCTGGGCCACGTTCTGGCACTACACCATCCTGAACCGCCTGCATGAGAAGGGGCTGGTCAACGACGGCTTCATGATGGAGTTCCTGCAGAGCCATACCAACGTGGTCAGCCAGCGCGGCTTCGACGAACGCGGCTACGGCGGCATCAATCCGTATGCGCTGGGATTCGCGATGATGTCGGACATCCGCCGCATCTGCGAGGCGCCCACGCCGGAAGACCGCCGCTGGTTCCCCGACATCGCCGGCGGCGACTGGCTGAAGACGCTGGACTTCGCCATGCGCAACTTCAAGGATGAGTCCTTCATCTCGCAGTACCTGTCGCCCAAGCTGATCCGCGAGTTCCGCTTCTTCGCCATCTCGGATCACCAGGCCAATCCCAAGCTGGAAGTGGCCGCGATCCATGACGACGAGGGCTACCGCGACATCCGCCGCCTGCTGGCCGCGCAGCACAACCGCGACAACCTGGTGCCCGATGTGCAGGTGGTGCGCTTCAACCGCGACACCGACCGCTCGCTGGTGTTGCGCCACCTGAAGAGCCGCGGCCGTCCCCTGGCCGGCGACGACGCGGAGCAGGTGATGAAGCACCTGGCCCGGCTGTGGGGTTTCAAGGTCAGGCTCGAAGAGACCGAGCCGGACGGCACGGTCAGCGCCTATCGCGAGCAGGAAGCGCCGCAAGCGGCGGCCTGAACCGGCTGGCCGGACGGGGGGACGCCTTTGGCGTCCCCTTTTTCTTTCCCGACGTGCGGCTTTCCCGGCAATCTGCTAGAATCGCGGATTCGCATTTTCAGCAATGCGGCGTCCCTAGGACGATCAGGACAGGTGGCCGAGTGGTTGAAGGCGCACGCCTGGAAAGCGTGTATACGTCAAAAGCGTATCGGGGGTTCGAATCCCCCTCTGTCCGCCAAGAATGCATCCCAAGCCCTTGAACTCAGCGCGAGTTCAGGGGCTTTTTGCTTGCGGCGCGCCTTGAAGGCCCGCATGAAAAATCCAGCGCCTGGGCGCAGGATCGACTCACGCCAGACCCATGCAAGCCCTATATTGGCGGGCAGGTCTGACCGTCAGGCTTGACCATCAACCTGACACAGACGCATCGGCGCTGCGGCCGGTTACCAGCCAACAGTTCCGCTTCCTCAGAACCCGGAGCCATCCTCATGCCCTTCACGCCCAAGCTCGCGCGCCTTGCCCTGTCGCTATGCGCCGCCGCCCTGACGGCCGGCTGCGTGACCAACCCCGCATCCCGCGCCTGCGCGCCCAACGAGACGAACATGGTCAACGACCAGATATTCCTGGGCACCGACACCCCGTCCGGCCCGGTGTCGCCGCAGGAATGGACGTCCTTCCTGGCCGAGTCCGTGACGCCGCGCTTTCCGCAGGGCCTGACGGTGTGGCAGGCCTCCGGCCAGTGGCGCGACAACGATGGCGCGATCGTGCGCGAGCCGTCCTATGTGCTGAACCTGGTGCATCCGGGCGACTCGGTCAGCGAGGCGGCGGTGCGCGATATCCGGACGGAGTATCAGACGCGTTTCCGGCAGGAGGCGACGTTGCGGGTGCGGCAGGCGGCCTGCGTGTCGTTCTGAGTTCCGGCGGTCCGCGTGGTGACAGGCCCGTGACGGCCTTGGCGCATGTCACGTCCGCGCAGCATGCGGCTGTCATCATCGCGGATCTCGTTCGATCTTCCTGTTGATACTCATGACCCCTACGCTGACTCGCCGGCTTTCCCTGTTTCCGTTTCCGGGCGCGCGCCTGATCGCCATGGCGTTGCTGCCGCTGGCCCTGGCCGCCTGCAATGGCAGCAGCGACGACGACGAACCGGTGGCGCAACCCGCGCCGGTGCCCGAGACGCCAGTGCCGCCCAAGCCGGAAACGCCGGCAAAGAACCAGGCGTACCTGAAGGCGAAGCCGGGCGATGTGATCAAGGTCCGCATCGAAGATCTGAATCCCACGCAGGCCGCCATCGGCTACGACCAGATCTACTACAAGCTGGGCCGTTGGCAAGGCGATTTCGCCCGTCCCACCTGGGCCGGCGATACCACCAACCAGATCGACTATCTGAACCGCACCGTCGGCAAGAAGTTCGACGACTATTGTGAGGACACCGGCGCGGGCAAGCGCGCGCAGCCGTTCGCCAGCATTGCCCAGGCGCAGGCGGCGCGGCTGGACAAGCCGGAGACCTTCAGCTGCCTGAACGCGCCGGGCGCGGACGCCACCGCGATGAAGACGGTGGTGGTGGGTTGGGACGGCAATCTGTATCTCACCGACGGCCATCACAGCTTTTCGGCGCTGCGCGAGATCTTCGATGGCGGGCCCAAGCTGCCGGTGTGGGTCAAGGTCGACGCCAACTACAGCGACATGGCCGACGCCAAGGCGTTCTGGCAGCGCCTGGTCGATGAGCGCAAGGCCTGGCTGCGCCGCGATGGCCAGAACCGTCCGATTACCGTGGAGCAGTTGCCGACGCGACTCGGGCTGGCGAATGCGACCGAGCCCGGGGGCATGGAGGAAGACCGGTATCGCTCACTGGTCTATTTCGCTCGCGACATCGCATACGACAACAGCAGGCTGCCCGAATTCGCGGAGTTCCTCTGGGGCGACTGGTTGCGCCGGCAAGTAAGCTCGGGGCAGCTGCGTTCGCTTGATTTCTATAAAATGGCAAAGCCCGCGCCGCTGCCGGAAATCCTGGCCGTGAGCACTCTGGACAAGGATCTTCAACCCAAGGGCTCCAGCGATGGCTATTCCGCAGCGGTGCGTGAAGCGGCGCTCAAGATGGCGGTGCTCGCAGATTCCGATGTTGTGTTCGACGACAAGACGGCGGTGCAGCTTGGTCGTATCAGGTTGGTTCCCAATGCGGGCAGCGGTACGCCGACCAAGAATGCGCGGGATGCACTGGAAGAACTATCGCGCAACGATCTCAAGGCTCCCGGTTCGCCGCCCCGCAATGGCGGAAAATTGTGGTATTCGGTGAAATATCGCGCATGTGGCGCGCCTGCCCCTCGGACGTGCTGGGATTGGTAAGACATCGGCGCGGCGGCTCCATGGCCTGACCGGCTGCGCGGCTGCAGTGCGCGAGTGCGCAAGATGTGCAGGGAATGTTTGCGATTGGTCGACGTAAGCAGAGGCTTCCGTCTGTGGGAAGACCCTGGTCCGATACTGGTTTTAGAGTAATATCATGGCCGCATCGGTCGGCCTCCATCTTGCTTTGTCGGCCCTGCGCTTTCATCTGATTTCCGGTTGCGGGCGCGATATGGCTGGACTGGACGATTCGGCGGATGACATTTCCTCGTCGGTATGTCCGGCATGGTTCGGAATCGCGCTCTCCAATCCATTCCACGAACGGGGGAAACATGAGCGAATACAATTTCGTTCGCTTGAATTCCGAGAATTTTTCCGACCTCATCGCGCTGATGGCGGTGGTGAACGGCAGTTCGCCAGATGTGCCGCGCATGAAGAAAAAATACGACACGGAAAGATTCGGCGCCCAGAACGTCGGATACCTGGCCTACAAGAATGGCGATACGACAGCCGCCGCCTACTATGGTGTTTTTCCCATGCGGTTGCTTGTCGAGGGCAGGCAGGTGCTGGCCGCACAGTCGGGGGATACCATGACGCATCCCGATCATAGAGGCAAGGGTCTTTTCATCGAGCTGGCAAAGAGGACCTATGCGCTCGCAAAGGACGAGGGTATTGCGTTCGTATTTGGATTTCCCAATGCGAATTCCTATCCCGGTTTTGTCAAGAAGCTCGCGTGGAAGCACCCCTACAGTACCGTGGCCATCAATATCTTTGCGGTCACGGCGCCAATCAACCTGCTTGCCAAGAAATCGGCCTTTGTCTCCCGCCTGCAGGAAAGGTGGCTATGGGTCATGTTTTCACTGTTCTTCAAGAAAGTGCAGTCTTGTCCGACTCGGGGATCTTCAGTGCTTGCCGCAGGAGCTTCAGGCGTGGTGCGGGATCAGGTTTTTTGGGACTACAAGGAAGGAAGTGGCGCGTTCTTTCAGTCCGGGAAGACCGTCATGTTCCTCAAGTATGACGGCGACGTTTGCATCGGTGACATTGTGAGCGATGGTTCCGATGGTGATCTGGCATCGGCGGTTCGCAAACTGCGTTGGGCGTCCGCGCTTGCCGGGGTGGCCAGAATAAAAACATATTGCTCCCCGGACTCGAAGCTGGCTGCCATGCTGGCCGGCCATGGGCATTCGCGGGAGAGCTCGGCCTATGGTTATGTAGCGTTTGGAGAAGGGAGCGGGGATTTGGACAAGCTTCAATTCACCTACGTTGACTATGACACTTTCTAGAAAATTCTTGCGGGACACGTTCCTGAGCGCCGTCGGGCCGCTCAAGCGGATCTCGCCCGCTGTCCATATCCTCAACGGACATATCATCGGCATGGACGAGCGGGCAGGCCAGGAGAAATTCCGATCGCTGCTGCGCAAACTCAGCAAGGTGGCGACCCTGGTGCGGGTGGAGGAGGCGTGCGACATGGTGCGGCAACGGCGCCAGCCTTCCCGGCCGATGATCGCGTTCACTTTCGATGACGGTTTTATTGACTGTTATCGGGATATCGCGCCTGTGCTGGAAGAGTTCGGAACGAACGCGCTTTTTTTCATCAATCCGAACTTCACCAACGGCAATAAGGAATACGTAGAGCGATTCCTAAAAAAGAATGTACCTGATCTGCCCCCGAGGCCGCCCATGAATGCGGCCATGGTCCGGGAGCTGGCGGATCGAGGGTTCGTCATCGGTGCGCACACAATGGACCACGAGCGAATGACGTCTGACGCGACGGATTTCCTGAAGGCGCAGATCGTCGATTGCAGGGCCGCCGTGGAAAACCTGTCCGGCAAGCCGTGCGACTATTTTGCCTGGACCTATGGCCGTTATTCCGACATTTCGGAAGCTGCAATCCAGGTTGCGACGCAGACATACAAATTCGTTTTCAGTTCGGAACGCTATGCGCAGTACACATCTCCCGACGGCAAAATTCTGAACCGGCGCCATTTCGAATGTGATTGGCCGTTTGCTCACTTGAAGTATTTCCTGTCGTCAGCCCGGCGCTTCTGTTAAGCCCGAGCGATGTCGCCCGCCTGCGTCATATTCTTGCGCCCGATACCGCCTTGACCGAATCCGTCGCGCGTTCCGTCCATGCCGAGCTAGTCGCCGTGCTGGTCGCCGTCACCAACGGCGAGCCCAGGGTGCTGACCACGGAAGACGCGCGCGCCTTGCCGGCCGGGCCGTTCGAGCTGTCGCACCGTTCGCTGCAGGCGGGGCTGCGGGCCTGGGTCGAGGCGCAGACGCATCATCCGCTAGGCTATGTCGAGCAGCTCTACACCTTCGCCGACGGCGACCGCTCCGACGAGTCGGGCGCGCGAGTCATGTCGGTGAGCTATCTGGGCCTGACGCGGGAGGCCGGCGAGACCGGCGTCGCGCAGGTCGGCTGGCAGGACTGGTATCGCTATTTCCCCTGGGAAGACCGGCGCGCCGGCGTGCCCGCGCTGCTGGACGAGGCCATCGCGCCGCGGCTGGCCGCCTGGTGCGAGGCGGGCGCGGATCAGGCCTCGCGCGCGCGTCGCCGCCAGCGAGCGGACATTACGTTCGGCCTGAATGGCGCGGCCTGGAACGAGGACATGGTGCTGCAGCGCTACGAACTGCTGTTCGAGGCGGGCCTGGTGCCCGAGGCCGCGCGGCGCGGGGCTGTCGGGGGCGAGGCCTTGCCGGGCGAGCCCATGCGCCATGACCATCGCCGCATCCTGGCCACCGGCATCGCGCGGCTGCGCGCCAAGATCAAGTACCGGCCCGTCGTGTTCGAGCTGATGCCGGCCCAGTTCACGCTGCTGCAATTGCAGCAGGCCGTGGAGGCGCTGGCGGGGCGCGGGCTGCACAAGCAGAATTTCCGGCGGCTGATCGAGCAGCAGGATCTGGTCGAGGAGACCGGCGACATGGCCTCGGGCACCGCCGGCAGGCCGGCCAAGCTGTTCCGGTTCCGCCGCGACGTGCTGCTGGAACGAGCCATCGCGGGCAGCAAGCTGCCGCTGTCCAGAGGGCCGCGCGAGGCTTGACAAAGATTATGCTCATGCTTAGCATAAGTGGCACGCGATCAGGCGTGCCTTTTTTTGACTCAAAAATACTCATTATGAGCATAAATACTGAAGCCCCCGCAGCGACCGACCGCCTGCCCGTTCCGCCGCTGCCGGACGTGATGCTGGAGCCTGTGGTGCGCGCCGCGCTGCTCGAGGACCTGGGCCGCGCGGGAGACTTGACGACGGATGCCATCGTGCCCGCCGACGCCCAGGCGGAAACCCGCCTGGTGGCGCGCCAGGAGGGCGTGCTGGCCGGGCTGGATCTGGCGCGGCTGGCGTTCCGCGCGCTGGATCCCGCGATCCGCTTCAGCGTGTCGCGAGCGGATGGCAGCCTGCTGGAACCCGGCGCGGAGATCGCGCGCATCCAGGGCGGCGCCCGCGCCATGCTGACGGCCGAACGCGTGGCGCTGAATTTCCTTTGCCACCTGAGCGGCGTCGCTACCGCCACCGCGTCGATCGCGCGGGCGGTGGCGCCCTATGGCGCGCGCGTGACCTGCACGCGCAAGACCATGCCGGGCCTGCGCGCCTTGCAGAAATACGCCGTGCGCGTGGGAGGCGGCAGCAATCATCGCTTCGGCCTGGACGACGCGGTGCTGATCAAGGACAACCACATTGCCTTCGCGGGTGGCATCCCCAATGCGGTGGCCCGGGCCCGAGCGGGCGTCGGCCACATGGTCAGGATCGAGCTGGAGGTCGACACGCTGGAGCAGCTGGAGATCGCGCTGGCGCTGGGCGTGGACGTGGTCCTACTGGACAACATGAGCCTGGATGATCTGCGCCGCGCCGTGGCGATGGCGCGGGGCCGGGCGGTCACGGAAGCCTCGGGCCGCATCACGCCCGAGACGGCCGCCGAGATCGCGGCGACCGGCGTGGACCAGATCGCCGTGGGCTGGCTGACGCACAGCGCCAAGGTGCTGGACATCGGCCTGGACGCTTGAGCGCGCAGGCGCCATTTACCTTTCCGCTTACCGGCCCGACATATTGCAGGCCCACACCATGATCCGCCTTCTCAGCCGCCTTTCCGCCCTGTCCGCGCTGGCCTTGGCCGCCTGCGGCAATTCGCCGTCAGGCGAACCGATGACCGATGCCTCGTACCCCGCGCACCCCATCACCATCGTGGTGACGTTTCCGCCGGGAGGCGGCACCGACCTGCTGGCCCGCCGTATCGGCGCCAGCCTGCAGGAACAGCTGGGTCAGCCCGTGGTCGTGGAAAACCGGCCCGGCGCCAGTGGCAATATCGGCGCGCGCGCCGTGGCCGAGGCCCCGCCGGACGGCTACACGCTGTTGATGGTGAACAGTTCCTTCGCCATCAATCCCGGCGTCTATCGCAACCTGGGTTTCGATCCCAAGCGCGATTTCGCCGCCGTCATCAACGTGGCCTTCGTGCCGTCGGTGTTCGTGACGCCGGCCGCGAGCGCGCTGCGCAACCTGGACGATGCGCTGGAGGCGGCGCAGCCGGGCAAGCCGCTGCCGTTCGCGTCCTGCGGCAACGGCACGCCGCAGCATCTGGCGGGCGAGATGCTGGCCCGGGCGACCGGCGCGGCCTTGCAGCAGGTGCCGTACAAGGGGTGTGGTCCGGCCTTGACCGATGTGATGGCGGGGCAGGTGCCGCTGGGCATCGTCACCGCGTCCAGCGCCGCGCCGTTGATCGCGGCGGGCAAGCTGCGGGCGCTGGCGGTGACCTCGCCCAAGCGTTCGCCGCTGTTGCAGCAAGTCGCCACGGTGGCCGAGCAGGGCGTGAAGGACTATGCGCTGGACCAGTGGCACGGCTTGCTGGCGCCCGCCGCCACGCCGCCGGCCGTGATTGACCGCATCAATGTCGCGGTGGCACGCATCATGCAGCGCCCGGACGTGCAGGTGGCATTGCGCGAACAGGGGTTCACGCCCGCCACCAGCACGCCGGCCGCCTTTCAGGCCATGATCCGCGCCGACATCGACCGCTACGCGGCGCTGACCGAGGCGATCGGCCTGCGCGCCGATTGACGCGCGGCCCCGGGCTTTACTTGAGGAAGCCCGTCGATATCCACGGCACGGTCGCGACGATCACGATGCCGACGGCGATCGAGGCCAGATAGCCCATGATCGGCCGCACGCCTTCCTCCGGCGCCACGCGGCCGATCGCGCAGGCCGCGTAGTAGCCCACGCCGAAGGGCGGCGCGAACAGGCCGATGCCCATGGACAGGATCACCACCATCGCATAGTGCACTTCGTGGATGCCCATCTGGTGCGCGATCGGAAAGAGCAGGGGGCCGAACAGCACGATGGCCGGGATGCCTTCCAGCACGCTGCCCAGGATGATGAAGGCGACGATGGATACCGCCATGAACGTCGTGGCGCCGCCGGGCAGGCCGGCCATGAGGGTCGCCAGCTGCGTCGAAAAGCCGGATTGCGTCAGGGCCCAGGCCATGGCGGTGGCCGTGCCAATGATCAGCAGGATGGCGCCCGACAGGCAGGCCGTGTCCACCAGCATGGGCATGAGCCGCTTCGCGTCGAAGCAGCGGTAGATCAGCAGCCCGACCAGCGTCGCGTAGACGATGCCGATGGTGGAGACCTCGGTGGCCGTGGCGATGCCCTCGACCACGGCGGCCCGGATCACGAAGGGCAGGGCCAGCGCGGGCAGGGCCACCACCAGCGCGCGACCGATCTCGCGGCCGGTGGCCTTGCGCGTGGCGAAGGGCGCGACATGGCGATGGCGCCACCACACCACCAGGCACAGCATCACGCCCAGCACCAGGCCGGGCAGCAGCCCGCCGATGAAGAGTGCCGTGATCGACACGCCGGTGACCGAGCCGATGGTGATCAGGACCAGGCTGGGCGGCACGGTTTCGGTCTGCGCGCCGGTGGCTGACAGCAGCGCCACCAGATCGCCGTCGCTGGCGCCACGCTTGCGCATTTCCGGGAACAGCACCGGCGCCACCGCGGCCATGTCGGCGGCCTTGGCGCCGGAGATGCCGGACACCACGTACATGGCGCCGATCAACACATAGGACAGGCCGCCGCGCACGTGTCCGAGCAGGCTGGCCAGGAACGCGACCATGCGCTGCGCCATGCCGGTCATTTCGATGAGCACGCCCAGGAACACGAACAGCGGCACGGCCAGCAGAATCAGGTGCGACATGCCTTCGTCCATGCGGCCCACCACCACCATCATGGGCAGGTCGGTGGTCAGCGACAGGTAGCCGAACGTCGCCAGGCCGAAGGCGAAGGCGATGGGCACGCCGGCGAACACGGACCCGGCGACGATGCCGACGAAGAAGATCAGCAGGTTGGCATTGCCCAGTCCGGCCAGCGCGGGCTGCAGCGCAAGCATCAGGGCGACCACACCGCCCACCAGCAGCAGCGCGAGGCCCGTGGTGCGCCACTGGCCATGCTCGACCAGCCGCAGCAGCGCGATCAGCATCATCAGCGCCGTGCCCACCGGCAGCGCGGCGGCGCGCCACACGTTGGGGATCTCCAGCGCGGCGGTGGTGACATAGCGTTCCTCGGACGCGTACTCGAAGCCCGGCCCTTGCAGCATCAGCAGGAAGGCCAGCGCCGCGGCCACCGCCACCATGTCCAGCATGGCCCGCGTCGCGGGCGAGGCGCGGTTGACCAGCGCGGCCATCCGCATGTGTTCGCCGCGCCGGAACGCAATGACCGAGCCCAGCATGGCCAGCCAGAGGAACAGGATGGACGCCAGTTCGTCGGACCACACCAGCGGCGTGTGCAGCACGTAACGGGCGACGATGCCGGAGAACAGGATGATGATCTCGGCGACCACCAGCAGGGCCGCCGGGATTTCGACCAGGTGGCCCAGCGCGCCGTCCAGCGCGACGGCCCAGGGCTGCCGGGCGCCGGCCGGCGGACTGTGGCCCGGCAGGTCCGCGGCGTGCGCCGCCGCTGCCTTCATGACAGCCTCCCGGCGGCCTGTTCGAGCAGGGCCCAGGCCTTGTCGCCGTACTTTTCCTTCCAGGATGCGTAGAAGCCGGCCTTGCGCAGCGCCTCGCGGATCGGTTCGGGCTGGGGCGTGTTGAAGGCCAGGCCCTGCTCCGCCAGCTTGGCCTGCAGCTGGTTGTTCAGCGCCAGCACGTCGGCGCGCTCGGCCATGCCGGCGGCGTTGATGTGCTTGGCCACGACCTCGCGGATGTCGGCCGGCAGCTTTTCCCAGGCACGGCGATTGCCCAGGAACCAGAAGCCGTCCCACATGTGGTTGGTCATGGAGCAGTACTTCTGCACCTCATACAGCTTGGCGGTCTGGATGATGGCCAGCGGGTTTTCCTGCGCGTCGACCACGCGGGTCTGCAGCGCGGAATAGGTTTCGTTGAAGTTGATGCTGGCCGGCGACGAGCCCAGCGCCTTGAACATCGAGGTCCACAGCGGGCTGACCGGCACGCGGATCTTCAGGTCGCGGAAATCGTCCGGACCCGCGATGGCGCGGTTGCTGGTCGTGACCTGGCGAAAGCCGCTGTCCCAGATGCGGTCCATCACGAACAGGCCCTTGCCGTTGATCTCGCGGCGCACGTGCGCGCCCAGTTCCCCGTCCATGGCCTTCCAGACGGCGTCGTAGTCTGGAAAGGCGAAGCCCACGCCGCTGATGGAGGCGGCGGGAACCAGCGTGGACAGGATCAGTCCGGACAAGGTGAAGAACTCGACGGCCCCCGCGCGCAGCTGGCTGAGGGTGTCCGTGTCGGAGCCCAGCTGGCTGCTGGGGAACACGGCCAGTTCGAAGCGTCCGCCCGTGTCGCGCGCGATGTTCTGCGCGGCTTCGTTGGCGCGCAGGTTCATGGGGTGCGACGGGGGCAGGTTGTTGGCGTACTTGTAGCGGAACTCAGGGGCCGCCAGCGCTTTCTGGAACGGCGCCAGCGCCAGCAGCGCGCCGCCTCCCGCGGCGCGCATCAGGTTGCGTCGAGTGGTATTCATGCTGTCTCCTTGGTTATGAGAGCCGGCCCGCTGTCGAGAGCGGGGCGGGTAAGGCGCCGTTTCCGGCTTCTTGCTTTATCTTTGCATGAGGTCCAAAATATGGACCTAGGTACAACTCTTAAATTCATTAAATCATATTGATTCTGCTGCGTAAACCAATAGAATGGGCGTGTGATGAAAAAGAAGACAGTTAATAATGGTCCACAAAATGGACCAAAGAATAATATCGAAGAACAAATCCACGGAGACGATGTGGCGGAAGTGTCGACCCAGGTGGGCGGAGCGCAGGCCATCGCGCGCGCCATGCAGGTGCTGCGCGGCGTGTCGCGCGCCCGTGGCGACGGCGCCGGCTTGCTGGCGCTGACGCGCGATACCGGCCTGAGCAAGCCCACCGTGCATCGCATCCTGGCCGCGCTCGCCGCCGAAGGCATGGTCGAGCAGGAGCCCGTCAGCCGGCGCTACTTCCTGGGACCGGAATGCCATGTGCTGGGCAATGTCGCCAGCGAGCGTTTCGGCATCAACCGCCTGGCGGCGCCGGTGGTGGCGCGGCTGGCGCATGAATGCGGTGATTCCGCCTTCTTTTCCATCCGGCGCGACGTGTTCGCCGTCTGCGTGCTGCGCGAGGACGGCGACTATCCGCTCAAGACCCACGTGCTGCTGCCGGGCGACCGCCATCCTCTGGGCGTGGGCGCGGGCAGCCTGGCGATCCTGGCCGCGCTGCCGGATGACGAGGTCGATGCCTGCCTGCAGGCCAACGCGGCGCTGATCGCGCGGCGCTATCCGCACTATTCGGTGCCGCTGATCCGCGCGCTGGTCGACGAGTCTCGCGAACGCGGCTACTCGTTGAACCAGGGGCTGGTGGTGCCCGGCTCCTGGGGCCTCGGCGTGCCGCTGCGCGACGAGCAGGGACAGGTGCTGGGCGCGCTCAGCATCGCCGCGGTGGAGTCGCGCATGGACGAGGAAAGACAGTTCCAGTTGGCCAAGCTGTTGTCGCGCGAGGCCCAACGCCTGCTGGCGCAGGCCAGTCCCGGGGGGAGGGAGGCGCGCGCGCGCCCGCCTGTCCCCAAGCCCAAGTCCTGATTCCGCCGCCGGCGGGAACGGGGCTGCATCCTGAGGAGACAGCAATGAGCAAGCGTGCCGTGATTGCGGGATGGTCGCACATCCCCTTCGGCAAACTCGACGATCCGGACACCGAGAGCCTGATGGCCCGGGTGTCCGGCGCGGCCCTGGACCATGCCGGCTTCGCCGCCGAGGAAGTCGACGGCATCTACGTCGGCGTCATGAACAGCGGCTTCCAGAAACAGGACTTCCAGGGCGCGCTGGTGGCGCTGGCGCATCCCGCCCTGGCGCACGTGCCGGCGACGCGGCTGGAGAACGCCTGCGCCACCGGATCCGCGGCCCTGTACACGGCCATGGATTTCATCGAATCGGGCCGTGGGCGCGTCGCCCTGGTGGTCGGCGCCGAGAAGATGAGCGCGCGCCCGACGTCCGAGGTTGGCGATATCCTGCTCAACGCCAGCTACCGCAAGGAGGAGGCCGACATCGAGGGCGGCTTCGCGGGCGTGTTCGGCCGCATCGCCTCTGCCTATTTCGAGCGCCATGGCGACCAGAGCGAGGCGCTGGCCCGCATCGCGGCGAAGAACCACCGCAACGGCGTGGACAACCCCTATGCGCAGATCCGCAAGGACCTGGGCTTTGAATTCTGCAACGCCGTGAGCGAGCGCAACCCCTACGTGGCCGCGCCGCTGCGCCGCACGGACTGCTCGCTGATTTCCGATGGCGCGGCCGCGCTGGTGCTGGCCGATGCGGATCTGCTGCCGGACTTGCGGCGCGCCATCGCGTTCCGCGCGCGGCAGCAAGTCAACGACATCCTGCCGCTCAGCCGCCGCGACCCCATCGCATTCGAGGGCGCGACGCGCGCGTGGCGCGCCGCGCTGGATCAGGCCGGGCTGGTGCTGGACGACCTGAGCCTGGTGGAAACGCACGACTGCTTCACCATCGCCGAACTTATCGAGTACGAGGCCATGGGCCTGACCCCGCGCGGGCAAGGCTACAAGGCGCTGCGCGAAGGCTGGGTGCAGAAGGATGGGCGCCTGCCGGTGAACCCGTCCGGCGGCCTCAAGGCCAAGGGGCATCCTGTGGGCGCCACGGGCGTGTCCATGCATGTGATGGCCTGCATGCAGCTGGCGGGCGAGGCCGCGGGCATGCAGATTCCCGGCGCGGCGCTGGCGGGCGTGTTCAACATGGGCGGCGCGGCCGTGGCCAACTACGTCAGCATCCTGGAGCGCGCCAAATGAGCGGACCTGCTGCACATCTGCCGGAAGGCGGCGTCGCGCCGGTGTCGCGCCGGGTGATGAACCTGGCCCATTTCCTGGTGCAGGCGGCGCGCCGGCATCCTGAGCGGCACGCGCTGATCTGCGGCGAGGCGACGCTCAGCTGGCGCGAGCTGGATGCCCGCAGCGCGGCGCTGGCCCGGGCGTTGGCAGCGCATGGCGTGGGCAAGGGCGACCGCGTATTGGTGCATTCGCGCAATAGCTTTGAATTCGTCGAGACGCTCTTTGCCACGCTGCGTCTGGGCGCCGTCTGGGTGCCGACGAACTTCCGCATCGCGCCGGACGAGGCAGCCTATCTGGCGCAGGCATCTGGCGCCAAGGTCTTCCTGTGTCAGGGCGACTATGCCGACCACGCCGAGGCCGTGGCGCGGGCCATGCCGCAGCTGGCGCTGCTGGCAAGGCTGGGGCCGGAAGGCTTCGCCGCGCCCGAGGTCGCGGACCTGATCGCGGCGCAGCGGGGCGCCGCGCCGGCCTGCGTCGATGTGGAGCATGACGATCCCTGCTGGTTCTTCTTCACGTCCGGCACCACCGGGCGGCCGAAAGCGGCGGTGCTGACGCATGGGCAGATGGCCTTCGTGGTCACCAATCATCTGTGCGACCTCATGCCGGGCACGACCGAGCAGGACGTCAGCCTGGCCGTGGCGCCGCTGTCGCACGGCGCCGGCATCCATCTGCTGACCCAGGTGGCGCGCGCCGCCTGCACCGTGCTGCCGGCGTCCACGCGCTTCGACGCCGAGGAGATCTGGCAGCTGGTGGAGCGCCATCGGGTGAGCAACATGTTCACCGTGCCCACCATCGTCAAGATGCTGGTCGAGCATCCGGCCGTCGACGCCTGGGATCACTCCAGCCTGCGCTACGTGATCTATGCCGGCGCGCCCATGTACCGCGAAGACCAGAAGCGCGCGCTGGAAAAGCTGGGGCCGGTGTTGGTGCAGTACTTCGGCCTGGGCGAGGTCACCGGCAATATCACCGTGCTGCCGCCGGCCCTGCATGAGGCGGCGGACGCGCCCGGCGCGCGCCTGGGCACGTGCGGCATCGAGCGCACGGGCATGCAGGTCAGCATCCAGGACGACAGCGGCCGGCAGCTGGAGCCCGGCCAGCCGGGCGAGATCTGCGTCTGCGGTCCGGCGGTGTTCGCGGGCTACTACGCCAATCCGCAGGCCAACGAAAAGGCCTTCCGCGATGGCTGGTTCCGCACCGGGGACCTGGGCTACATGGATGCGGAGGGCTTCGTCTACATCACCGGCCGGCAATCCGATATGTACATCTCGGGCGGCTCGAACATCTATCCGCGCGAGGTCGAGGAAAAGGTGCTGACACACCCGGCCGTTGCTGAAAGCGCGGTGCTGGGCGTGCCCGATCCGACCTGGGGCGAGGCCGGCGTCATGGTCTGCGTGCTGCGGGCCGGGCACGACCTGAGCGAGGACGAGCTGCTGGCCTGGATGGCGCCGCGCATGGCGCGCTACAAGCTGCCGCGCCACATCTTTTTCTGGGACGAGTTGCCGCGCTCGGGCTACGGCAAGGTCACGAAGAAGCTGGTGCGCGATGCGCTGTACGAGCGCGGCTGCCTGGACCGCGCGCCGGAGCTGGCGCGCTGATGCGTGGAAGTACGGACAAGGAATTACTACAGGCAAGGAAGTGCAGATAAAAAAAGCCCTCGCGGGCAAGGAGACGCAATCATGGAGACGACGCAGGAGGCAGTGCTGGTAACAGGAGGAGCGTCGGGCATCGGCCTGGCGGTGGTTCGGGGTCTGCTGGACGCCGGACGCAGGGTGCTGGCGGCCGACCTGTCGCAGGAGCGGCTGGACGGCATGGGCGATATCGCGCCGCCCGAGAAGTTGGCGCGCGTGCGCCTGGATGTGTCGGACGAAGCGCAGGTCGTGGATGCGCTGGCGCGGCAGGAGAGCGCTTTCGGACCGATAGGCGGGCTGGTCAACAGCGCCGGCATCGGCCAGGATCTGCCGTTCCTGGACACCGAGACCGCGGCGCTGCGCCGCATGCTGGAGGTGAACCTGGTGGGGTCCTTCGTCGTGGCGCGCGAGGTCGCGCGCCGCATGCGCAAGCGCGGCCATGGCTCCATCGTCAACATCACCTCGGTGTCGGGCATACGCGGCAATGCCGGACGCGCGGCCTACGGCGCGTCCAAGGGCGGGGTGGTGACGCTGACGCGGGTGATGGCGGTCGAACTGGCTGAATACGGCATCCGCGTCAACGCGGTGGCGCCGGGGCCGATCGAAACGCCGCTGGTGGGGCAGATGCATACCGAGCAGGCGCGCGCCGCCTGGCGCCGGGTGGTGCCACAGCATCGTTATGCCGCGCCCGAAGAGCTGAATGGGACCATCGGCTGGTTGCTCGACGAGTCCAAATCCAGCTATGTTACCGGGCAGGTCATCTGCGTGGACGGCGGCTTCACCGCGGCCGGCATGTTGCCCGCCATGCACTGAGTTTGTCATTGCCCAGGTTTCATTCATTGCGCCACAAGCGCACGGAGACCAGACCATGCGATACACCACCGTGGATCGTTCGTTGCGGGGAGTACAAGCGCCGCCCCGTCCCAGAACGCTGATACACCCGGGTGCCTTCAACCCGGTCCGCATACACAGCCGCTGCGCCGGACATGGCCGCCACGTGCGGCTGCTGCTCAGGCCGGGGGCTTCCCTGTTCGACGCCATGGTCGACACGCTGGCCGAGGCCGGCATCGCCAATGCGTCCATGACCATCCTGGGCGGGGGCTTCCGCCACCTGGACTATTGCACCGCGCCGCCCGATCCGCAGCACCGGATGGTGGTGGCCTATACCGCGCCCATCTCGGCCGGCGCCGCCTATCTCATTTTCGGCAACGCCACGCTGGGCAAGACCGATGCCGGCGCGCCGCTGGTGCATTGCCACGCGGCCTTCTGCGACGAGACGGGCGCGCCGCTGGGCGGACACATCGTGCCCCAGACCACCATCGTCGGCGAGCGGCCGGTGCCGGTGCTGGTGACGTCACTGGAAGGCTTCGAGCTGCGCGCCACCTATGACGCCGAAACCAATCTGCGGCTATTGCAGCCCCAAGGGACGGGTGACCATGGACATGCCTGATGTCGAAAGCGGCAGCATGGGCCGCGTGGCCTACGCCCGCATCGGACCCAACGAAGATCTGGTGCAGGGTGTGGAAAAACTCTGCCTGGCCGAGGGCTTTCGCAACGCCTTCGTGCGCGGCGCGCTGGGCAGCCTGGTGGATGCCTGCCTGTACACCCGCGATGGCGGATATCGCCATGTGTCCGGGCCGGCGGTCGAGATCGTCAGTCTCGCCGGCGAGGTGCGGGCGCAGCCGGACGGCTCGTTGACGGCGTCGCTGTCGGGCGTGGTCGCCGATCCGCAGGGGCAAGTGCACGGCGGGCCGTTCGTGCCGGGCGCCAATCCCATCTGCATGACCTTCGAGGTCACGCTCGAGGAATGGCTGCCGGCAGAGGATGCGGCGGCCTAGAACCAGTAACGCGCCGCGTAGATGATCGTCATCACGGCGCCTGTCACGATGACGAACAGGCGCACGGCCTGGGCGGGGAGCACGCGGATCAGGTAGCCGCCCAGGTATCCGCCCAGCAACGCGCCCGCCAGCATGCAGAGGGTAGCGGGCCAGTGGACCGATCCCTGCGCGATGAAGATGACGATGGCCGCCGCGGTGACGAAGGTGGCCAGCAGGTTCTTCAGTGACTTGATGGCGCGCAGGTTGCCGGGGTCGGTGATCGATATCACCGCGGTCAGGATGACGCCGAGCCCGGCGCCGAAGAAGCCTCCATACACCGATGCCAGCGCGATCGGCAGCACGCCGCGCGCGGCGCGCTCCTGCGCCTGCGCGCCGCGCCGGCGCGCGCTCCAGGCTTGTACTTGCGGCGCAAAGGCGAACAGCAGCGTGGCGAAGGCAATGAGCGCCGGCACGGGCAGGATGAAATAGGCCGGCGGGATCGCCAGCAGGACGAAGGCGCCCAGCGCGCCGCCCGCCGTCGTCGCCACGGACAGCAGCCAGAAGCGGCGATCGGGCGCGGGCAGGTTTTCGCGGTCGGCCAGCGCGGCCAGGATGTGGCCCGGCGATATCGCCACCGCGCTGGAGGCGTTGGCGATGACGGGCGGCAGTCCGGCCGCGACCATGGCGGGGAAGGTGATGAGGGTCGCGCCGCCCGCCAGCGCGTTGATGGCTCCGCCCAGTACGCCCGCGCCCGCCAGCAGCGCCGCCATGCTCCAGTCCATGCACGCCTCCTGTTCAAACAACGTATTGGTCCATGTAATGGACTTAAATATGTCATGTGAAATTTATTATTGCCTATTATCTGCGAGGGTATAGAATGCGATCAAACAAAATATAAATTAATGGTCCATAAAATGGACCTTATTAAAGAGACTCCGGCGACGCCTTTTAGTCGCCACCGCTGTATCGCTGTCACTCCCGGGACGGCGTTCGCGGCCCAATCTCTATCCGGCCTTCCGCGTTCGCGTCCTGACCACTGGCGCGCGGCTCGTACCCGAGCCGCCGCGTATTCATCCGCATGGCCTTACCGGCCGCCGTTGAATCAGGAGGGAATCGATGGATGTGAGTTTCATGGCGTTTTCCCGTTTGGCGTTCGGGCACTGGGAAGGACAGCCGCTCTATGCGCTGGCCGACTTGGGCATCCCGCAGCGCCTGGCCCAGGCGCGCAGCTGCGCCGATCTGGCCGCCGAGCTGGGATGTCCCGCCGAAGCCTTGGAGCGCTTGCTGGATTGCGCGGTTGCGCAGAAGCTGCTGGTTTGCGAAGCCGGCCGCTACGGCAACAGTGAACTGAGCGCGCGCTTCCTGACCGAGGACAGTTCCGAGTCGCTGCTCAGCTGGATCCGCATCATGGACCGCTGGAAACGGCCCTGGGCGCAGCTGGCCGAGGCGGTGCGGCAGGGGGCGGCGGTCGACAATCAGGCCAAGTGGCTGGGCGAGGATCCGCAGTTCATGCGCGACTTCATCCTGGGCATGCACCAATTCGCCGCGCGTTCCGGACCGCAATTCGCCGAGGCGCTGAAGGACCTGCCCGTGCGCCGGCTGATCGACGTGGGCGGCGGCGCGGGCACGTACTCGATCGCGCTGTGCGCCGCGCGTCCCGAGGCGCGGGCGGAGATCCTGGACCTGGCGCCGGTGGTGGACATCACGCGCGAGACGGCGCGCGCCGCCGGCCTGGCCGAGCGCGTCACGGCGCGGGTGGCGGACTACCGCCACGACGAGTTCGGCGCGGATGCCGACGCGCTGCTGTTCTCCAACGTGCTGCATCAGGAAAGCGCCGGGGTCTGCCGTTCGATGCTGGCGCGCGCGCTGCGGGCGCTGCGCGCCGGCGGCACGTTGCTGGTACAGGGCTACTTCCTGTCGGAAGACCGGCGCGCGCCGCAGTTCACCACCCTGCACAACCTGTCGGCGCTGGCGCTGTGGGACGGCGGCCGCAGCTGGACCGTGGGCGACATGCAGGCGCTGATCGCCGCGGCCGGCTTCGAGCGACAGGCCGTGCTGCGGCAGGAGAGCAGCGGCTTCTGCCTGCTGTCCGCCGCGAAGCTGTGACGCCGTTCCCATCCCCAAATCACGGAGCCAACATGTCCACGTTGACGCTGAACAATACCGAGTCCGAGGTGATCGCCTGGCTGAAGGAGAACCGCAATGCGGCCGTCGATGGCATCAAGGAAAAGAACCTGATCGAGGAACGCATCCTGGACAGCATGCAGTTTCTGGACTTCATCATGTTCCTGGGCGAGCTGACCGGGCGCGACGTGTCGGGCGCGATCACCGTGGACGACCTGAAGACGGTGGACGCGATCGTGCGCTTCGTCCACGCGCAGAGCTAGCCGGGAGCGTCATGCCATGGATATCGACTACGCCAGAATCGGCCGCCTCATGACGCTGTCCAAGGGGCGCACGCACGACCCCTACGAGCGTTTCACCTGGCCCGAGCGCATCCCCGAGGACCAGCCCTGGTGCAGCGAGGACCTGCTGACCACTTACGGCACGCCCTACCAGGACCAGCTGGACGCCGGCCAGCGGGTGCGCCTGAGCAAATGGGAGGCGGTCAATTTCTTCAGCCTCAATGTGCACGGCATCAAGGGCGTGCTGGGCTTCGTCAGCCGCTGCATCTACGAGCCGCGCTACGCCGACGTGTCGGAGTACCTGCACGTCTTCATGGGCGAAGAGAACTTCCACATGTGGTACTTCGCCAAGGCCTGCCTGGACTACGCGGGCAAGATCTATCCGGCGATCCAGCTGCAAGGACCGGAGCAGGCGGACAGCCCCGAGCTGGAGGACCTGTATATGTTCGCCAGCACGCTGATCTTCGAAGAATTCGTCGACTACTACAACCACAAGGTCGGCACCACCGAAGGCATCACCGACATCCTCAAGCAGGTCAACTACGAGCACCACGTCGACGAATCGCGGCATGTCTCGTTCGGCCGCGAGATGGTGCCCAGGCTCTACCGGCTGGCGCTGGAACGCAGCGCCGACCCTGAAGCCACGCGCGCCGACGTAGACCGCATGGTGACCAGCATGTTCCGCTATTTCATCAGCCTGATGTACAACCCGGCCGTGTATGACGACGCGGATGTCCACGGACCGCTGGGCTTTCGCAACGGGCATGCGATGCGCAACGCGCTGCGCGCGCACCCGGCGCGCAAGGCCGTGCACGAGCAGTGGTTCAAGCGCAGCGCGGCCTTCTTTGGCAAGCAGGGCCTGGTCGCCGGCCTGGACCTGGCCGCGCTGTAGGAGGATGGCGATGGCAAGCGTCCTGAGCGGACCGGAGGTTCAAGCCCTGTTCGGCGCCCGCCTGCCCGTGCTGCAGGCGGGCATGGGCGGCGTGGCGCAGCCCGAGCTGGCCGCGGCGGTCTGCGAGGCCGGCGGGTTCGGCATGATCGGCCTGTACCGCCATGAAGAAGGCGAGATCCGCGAACTGCTGGCGCGGACCGCGACGCTCACGTCGGCGCGTTTCGGCGTGAACTTCGTGCCCTTCGTTCTGGATGCCGAGCAACTGCTCGGTCGCTTGGCCTGCCTGGCCGACCGGCCGGAACGCCCGGTGGTGACCTTCTTCGGCCTGCCGGAGGCGCGCGTGCTGCGCAGCCTGCCCGCCGGCATGGACTATGGCGCTCAGGTCGGCACGCGCGATGATCTGGACGCCGCGTTCGATGCGGGGCTGCGCTTTGGCGTGTTGCAGACCGTGGAGGCGGGCGGTCACCACCTGGGCGCGCTGACGCGGACGCAGGCGCTGGATCAGGCGGCGCAGTTGCTGGCGGGCGGCCGGATGGGGTTCCTGAGCGGCGGCATCAGCAATGCCGCCGAGCTTCGGCTGGCGCTGGACGCCGGCTATGCCGGCGCCTTGTGCGGCACAGTGTTCGCCGCCACCGAGGAATCGGCGGCGCACGCGCGCTACAAGCAGGCGATCGTCGACGCCCGGCCGGACGACACCGTGGTCACCGACCGCTTCAGCATCGGCTGGCACACGCACCGCCACCGGGTCATCCGCAACCGCAGCTGTGACGGCGAGCTGTCGGCCGGCGTCATTGGATTTGCCCACTATTTCGGAAAACGCTACCCCATCCTGCGCTACAGCGTCGCCGTGCCCACTGCCCAGACCGAAGGGCAGATCGAGGACATGGCGCTGTATTGCGGGACGTCCTGCAAGGACACGCACGCCGTCCGCACCGTGAGGCAGGTGCTGGCGGACCTGACGTCCTGAGCGCATCCACCCGAAGGAGATCGCATCGTGATTATCGAGAAGCAGTGGCACCAGGTGAAGAACGTCCTGCAGGCCAAGCTGGACAGCATATTCTCGGTCGCGCCGGACGCGACCACCGAATTCGACAGCCTGCTGGCCTTGGACGAGATCAACGCGCTCGGCTATGTGCGCAATTTCCCGCACCTGACCTGCGTCATGTGTTCGATCGAGCAAGGCGAACTGCTGGGCTTCGCGCGCGGCCAGCGCAAGCTCGATCCCGACTTCAAGCAGCTGAATGCGGACGTGGCCCTGTTGCCCGCCACCTGCTACAAGATCTACCTGGGCCTGAAGGGCCAGCAGCTGGACGGCGCGCGGGTGGAGTCCTGCATCGCGCGCTGCTTCCGCCATGAGGACAAGGCGCTGGACAGCTATCGCGCCTTCAACTTCACCATGAAGGAATACGTGTACCTGGGCACGGCCGAGGGTGCGCAGGCGCATCTGGAGGCCGGCTACGATCGCGTGTTCTCGCTGTTCGCGCAGCTGGGCATCCGCGCCGATTGCGAGGAAGCCAACGATCCCTTCTTCGATTCCGGCAGCCCGGTGGCCCGGCTATCGGCGTTGACGCCCACCAAGCGCGAGCTGGTGTTCGACGGACATGCCGTGTCTTCGCTGAACTATCACCGCAACTATTTCGGCGAGAAGTTCGAGATCCGCCTGAACGGCGAATTCGCGCATACGAGCTGCGTGGCCTTCGGGCTGGAGCGCTGGATCTCCATGCTGAAGGACCATTTCGGCGACGCGCGCCGCGCGCTGGCCGCGTTGGAACAGGCTTAGGGGCGAGCCATGACGCAGGCGCAGGCCTTGTTTCGCGCGGGGCAGCAGTTCGAGAAGACCTGGGAGGTGGACGCGGCCGCCCTGTCCTTGAACTACGGCGGCGATATGGATGTGCTGGCCACGCCGGTCATCGTCTATTGGATCGAGTCCTATGCGACCGAGTGCATACGCCGAGCGGGCGACGGCAGTTGCCGTTCGGTCGGCCAGGCCGTGAGCGTCAAGCACGTCGCGCCCGCGCATCCGGGCAGCGCCGTGCGCCTGACGCTCACGGTGCAGGCCATGTTCGGCAACGCGCTGCGCTTCGATGCCCGCGCGGTGGCGGCGCGGGACGGCAGCCTGATCGCCACCGGCACCCATGACCGCGCCCTCATCGGGACTTGATCTCACCGTGGTGCTCGGCGCCCGGCCGGCGCAGGCGCCGGCCCGCACGCGCCTGGGCAAGCCCTATCTGCCCGGCACGGCCGGGTTCGGCCTGAGCGACAGCGGCGGCGTGCAGGCCGCGCTGTACGCCAACCGCAAGTACGTGGGCATCGATATCGAACGGCTCGACCGGCCGGATCTGGCGGCGCGGCGGCACAGGCTGGGCGCCTGGGTGGCGCGGCGGGACCATGTGCCGGTGGAGTTCCTGGCGGGCTGGGTCGCGCGCGAGGCTTGCGCCAAGTGCGTGGGGCTGGGCTTGCTGCATGCCCTGCCGCGCATGGCGATCGCCTGGACGCGGCAGGTCGCCGAAGAGGGCGGGGCCGTGGACATCGGGCTGGACTTCGCCGGCCGGGGCTTCGTGGCGCGCTGCGCCCGGCTGGATGGCCTGATGCTGGGGCTGTGCTATCGCGAGGACTACGGTCCGCCGAGAATCGTGCTGCTGCGCGGATAGGCGGTGGCAGCGCTCATGTGGCGGCAAGCAGCAGGCGTGTCGAGTGCTGCGCGGGCGGGGACAGGTCCTCGTTGCGGAAGACCGACATGGATTCGCGAAGCGCGTGCGCCTGGTCCGACATGCTGCGCGTGGCCTCGGCGGCCTGTTCCACCAGCGCCGCGTTCTGTTGCGTGACGCCATCCATCTGCGAGATCGCGACGTTGACCTGGTCGATGCCCGTGCTTTGCTCGCGCGAGGCCGACGCGATTTCTCCCATGATGTCCGCGACATGACGCACCGAGGCCAGGACTTCCTCCATGGTGTCGCCGGTGCCGGCGGCCAGCTCGGATCCCGTCGTCACATGCTGGCTGGATGTTTCGATCAAGGCCTTGATCTCCCTGGCCGCCGTGGCGCTGCGCTGCGCCAGCGTGCGCACTTCCGCCGCCACGACCGCGAAGCCGCGGCCCTGTTCGCCCGCCCTCGCGGCTTCCACCGCCGCGTTCAGCGCCAGGATATTGGTCTGGAAGGCAATGCCCTCGATGACCGAGATGATTTCATGGACCTTGGCGGAACTGGCCGCAATGTCCTGCATGGTGGCGATCATGCGCCGCATGGCCTGGCCGCCGGCCTCGGCCGTCTGCGAGGCGGCCAGCGCCATCGCGCTGCCTTGCTGCGCGCTTTCGGTGTTCTGTTTCACGGCGGACGTCAGCTGTTCCATGCTGGCGGCGGTCTGCTCCAGCGATGCGGCCTGCTCTTCGGTGCGGCCCGAGAGATCGGCATTGCCGCTCGCGAGCTGGGACGACGCGGTGGAAATGGCGTCGGCGGCGGTCTGTATGCGGGACACGGTCGCGCTCAGTTGCACGCGCATGGTCTCCAGCGAGGCGATCAGGCTGTTCGCGTCGCCGGCGGTGGGACGCAGGCTCAGCGTCAGATTGCCATTGGCGATCTCGCGTGCCATTTCCTGGGCCTGCCGCGGCTCGCCGCCGAGCTGGCGCAGCACGCTGCGCGTGATCAGCCATGCTGCCAGTCCGCCCAGGGCCAGCGCCAGCACGGTCGCGACCAGGGTCGCCGTCTGCAGCGTGGCCGAGGCTCGCAGCGCCTCGTCGGCCGCCTCGTCGCTCAGGCGCGTTTCCAGCGCGGTCAGCGCGGCCAGCTCCTTGAGCCATGACGCCTGTGGCGCGCGGGCCTCCTGGACCAGCACGACGATGGCGCCCGCGGGGTCGCCGGCCAGTCCCAGGCTGGCGGCCTTGTCGATCAGCGGCATGGCCTTGAGCTCATCGCGCTTGACCGCTTGAAGCAGCGCCAGCTCCTCAGGCTGCGTGGTGGGATTGGACGTGAGCATCTGCTCCAGCTTGGCGTAGTCCTCGCGGTAGATCTGCTCCTGTGTCTTCAACCGCTGCGCCTCGAAGTCTATGGCCTTGGGATCGCGCAGCAGCGCGATGTTGCGCACGGCGACCGCGCGGTCCGTCACGGCGGCGCGCATCTCGGCCGCCAGCCTGGCCTGCTCGTTGTTGACCTCGACGATGTCGATCATGCCGTCGCGCAGGATGCGCGTGTTGTGGGACTCGAGCACGGCGATGGCGCACAGCAGCGCCAGCAGCATGCCGAAGCCGCCGAACAGGCGGGTGGATACCTTCAGGTCTTTCATCGTTTTCTCCGGGGCGGACGCGAGCCGCCGTCATGAGAGATAACGACAGGAGAGCCGGTGCAGTTGAGGGCTGAAGAGCTGAGACTAGTCTGATATTGAGGGCGGTCCTAGGCACTCAGGACGCGGCGGACCGGACGGGGCGCGAGGGGATGCCGGCATGCGGAAGGGGCCGCCTTGCGCGGCCCTTCGGGTTCAGACGGTCTGGGCGTGAGCCTTGGCGTGCTGTTCGAGTTGCAGCTTGAGATCGGGCGGCAGCTTCAGCTGGCGCGCGAGTTCGTCCAGGTAGGCGCGCTCCATGAAGCTTTCTTCGTCGACCACCAGCAGGCTGGCCAGGTACATCTCGGCGGCCATTTCGGGCGTGGAGGCGGCCTGGGCGATGGCCGCAGGATCCAGCGGGCGCGCCAGTTCGGCTTCGAGCCAGCCGCGGTCGCGGGCATCGGAAGAGAGCTTGGCGAGTTCGGTTTCGAGCAGGCCGCGTTCTTCGGGGCCGATATGGCCGTCGGCCTTGGCGGCGCCGATCATCGCGGTCAGCACGGCGCTGCTGTGCTGTTCGGCTTGCGGCGCGGGCAGGCGGTCCAGTGTCTGCGGCGGCGTCGCGGCGGCTTCGGCGCCCTGCTTGCGCTGCCAGTCGCCATAGGCGCGGTAGGCCAGCGCGCCCAGCGCGGCCATGCCGCCGTACATGGCGACCTTGCCGCCGATCTTGCGGGCCTTCTTGCTGCCCAGCAGCAGCCCCAGGGCGCCCGCGCCCAGCGCGCCGCCGCCCAGGCCGGTCAGGAAGGACGACCCCTTGCCCCCGGTGGCGTTCTGGACGCGCGAGCCGGCGTCGGAAAGCAGTCCCTGGCCGGACTGCAGCAGTTGATCGAGTAATTGTCTGGCGCTCATGCGGCCCCCTTCGTAGGCAGGAGAACTTGCGGAATCTGATCCGACCGGCGCGGGGCAAGGAAGTTCAGCTTGCAGTCAGTAACATGGCGCGTCGCCGGTTATCCGGAAAGGTAGTGCTACAACGTGGCAAGAGCCGGCCCAGTCGCGCCGGCCGCCTTCAGGAGATGTGTCCATGACGATCCGCGTGCGCCAGAATGCGCCCCAGACCCTGCAATTCACCGCCACGGCCGAAGGCCATGAACTGCCGCTGGCCATGCCGCAGCCGCAAGGCGAGGGCCCCGACCCGCACGATTATTTCGATACCGCGCTGGGCGGCTGCAAGGCGCTGACGCTGATGGTGTACGCGCAGCGCAAGGGGTTGCCGCTGGAATCGGTGGGCGTGGACGTGGTGCGAGATGCCAGCGAGGAACGCAAGGGGGTCTACCGCCTGACCGCCAAGCTGACGCTGCATGGCGAACTGACGGATGCCCAGATCGACGAATTGCTGGCGGTGGCGGAAAAATGCCCGATCCACAAGCTGATGACGGCGGTGGATGTGCAGGTGTCGACGCTGGTGGTGCGGCCGGAGTGATGGTCGGCGGTGCCAGGCACCGCGCGGAACCGGCCTTGCCGGTCCGCGGCTGCGCCCCGTTGAGGGGCGTTTCCGTTCAGTCTTCCATGCCCGGGACGACGGTCGAGAAACCGGCGTCCACATGGGTGATCTCGCCGGTCACGCCGGCGGCCAGGTCCGACAGCAGGAAGGCGGCGACGTTGCCCACGTCCTCGATGGTGACGTTGCGGCGCAGCGGCGCCTGGGCCTCGACGAACTTCAGGATGGCCGAGAAGTCCTTGATGCCGCTGGCGGCCAGGGTCTTGATCGGACCGGCCGAGATGCCGTTGGCGCGGATGCCGCGCGGGCCCAGGGCGGTGGCCAGGTAGCGCACGCTGGCTTCGAGCGAGGCCTTGGCCAGGCCCATGGTGTTGTAGTTGGGAACCACGCGCTCGGCGCCCAGGTAGGTCAGCGTCAGGACCGAACCGTTGCGTCCCTGCATCAGCGGCAGGGCGGCCTTGGCCATGGCGGGGAAGCTGTAGGCCGAAATGTCGTGCGCCACGCGGAAGGCTTCGCGCGACAGGCCGTCCAGGAAGTCGCCGGCGATGGCTTCGCGCGGGGCGAAACCGATGGAGTGCACCAGGCCGTCCAGGCCGTCCCAATGGGCGCCCAGTTCGGCGAAGGTCGCCTCGATCTGGCTGTCCGCGGCCACGTCGCAGGGCAGCACGATTTTGCTGCCGAACTCCGCGGCGAACTCCGCCACGCGTTCCTTGAACCGGTCGCCCACATAGGTGAAGGCGAGCTCGGCGCCCTGCTGATGACAGGCGCGCGCGATGCCGTAGGCGATGGAACGGTTCGAGAGCACCCCGGTGACCAGAATGCGTTTGCCGGCGAGAAAGCCCATATTCAATCCTTTGATTTTGTCCTTCCGAAGGCCGCCATTTTAGTGGCACGCATCACGCCCAGCCAGCCACGCCCAACCGGAGCCACGTAAGCGCGGAACCGCACCAACCCGGGGACGCGCCAGACCAGGGCCGCGCGGAGCCGGCTTTGCCGGTCCGCAGCGGCGCCCCCTTGAGGGGGGAGCGCGCAGCGCTCGGGGGGTGGGCCCCTCTACCCCCGGGCGTTGGTGCCCGGCACGCGCAGCTGGCCGCCCACCTTCAGGGCGTTGCCCTTCAGGTTGTTGAGCGCGCGCAGCGCGTCGACCGTGGTGCCGTACTGCTTGGCCAGCGAGAACAGGGTGTCGCCCTGGCGGATCTTGTGGGTGCGGACGTTGGGGCGGGCGCTGGAGACGCGGGCCGGAGGCGTCGGCGTCGCACGGCCATGTGGCGCGGCCTTGCTGCTGCTTGCCGGCGCGGAATCGAGCGCGCCGACGGCGGGGGCCAGCGAGGCCACCTGGATGCCGCCGGGGCCGGGGTCGCCCGGCACCAGCATGGACTGGCCGGCCGCGACCTTCTGGCGCGAGCCGATGTCATTGGTTTCGCGCAGCTTGGCCTCGCTGACGCCGAAGCGCTTGGCGATGGACGCGTAGGATTCGCCGCGGCGCGAGTGGTAGACCTTCCAGGCGCTCAGGTCGCCCTTGTAGTTGGTCAGGTTGGCGTTGAAGATCTCGACGCGGTCGGCCGGCAGCAGCAGGGTGGGCGCGTGGTCGCCGCGGATGACCGGGCGGTTGAAGGAGGGATTGAGCGCCTTGAACTCGTCCAGCGGCATCTCGGCCAGCTTGGCGGCGATTTCCAGGTCGATGTCGCTGTTCTTGCGCACCGTGACGAAGTAGGGCGTGTTGCCGACCGGCGGCAGCGCCACCGCGTAGCGCTGCGGGTCGGCGATGATGTTCTTGATGGCCTGCAGCTTGGGGACGTAGTTGCGGGTCTCGTCCGGCATGGACAGGGACAGGTAGTCGGTGGGCTGGCCGGCGGCCTCGTTCTTGGCCATGGCGCGCTGCACCGAGCCTTCGCCCCAGTTGTACGAGGCCAGGGCCAGGTACCAGTCGCCCTGCATTTCGAACAGCTTTTCCAGGTAGTCCAGCGCCGCGTTGGTCGAGGCGATGGGATCGCGGCGCTCGTCGCGCCACCAGTCCTGCTTCAGGTTGAAGTGCTGGCCCGTGGCCGGCACGAACTGCCACAGGCCGGAGGCCTGGGCGCGCGACAGGGCGGTGGGGTTGTAGGCGCTTTCGACGAAGGGCAGCAGCGCCAGCTCGGTCGGCAGGCCGCGGCGGTTGATCTCGTCGACGATGAAATACAGGTACTTGCCGGCGCGCTCGGCCATGCGCTGAACCGATTCGGGGTGGGACGCGTAATAGTCCGTCCACTGCTGCGACAGCTCGGTGTTCAGGTTGGGGATGGCGAAGCCGCGGCGGATGCGGTCCCAGGCGTCCGAGGGCGGATTGGTCAGGTCGACCGTGCGGGACGTGTCGCGGGCGATGTAGCGCCCTTGGGAGTTGGTGGTGAGGTTCTTGCTGTCGTGGGATTTGGTTCCTGCGCAACCGGCGAGGACTGCCAGCATCAGTGGCAGAAGGAGTCGGGATAGATTCATCGGGCGGTCACTTGAAATCGTTCTTCCATTCACGAAGGGAGGCAAAAACCTCTACCGGCGTAGGGTGGCCGTGTCCGGCCCAGCTTGCTGCGGCACGCACGACATCGACTTGCTGGGTGCGCAGGAAAGGATTGACCTCGCGTTCCTGGCCAATGGTGGAAGGAAGCGTGGGAAGACCTGCCGCGCGGAGATGCTGGGCCCGCTGATAGCACTGTTGAAGGCTGCGGTTGGCCGGATCTACTGCCAAGGCCCAGCGCAAGTTCGCTAGAGTGTACTCGTGCGCACAGAAAACCTGTGTATCTGGCGGTAAAACGGAAAATTTTTCCAAGGAATCAAGCATTTGCGCAGGAGTTCCCTCGAACAGGCGGCCGCAGCCCCCCGCGAACAGGGTATCGCCACAGAATAGGACGGGTCCTATTCCCGCCGCGCGGCCGGTGTAGGCAATATGTCCGGCGGTATGGCCGGGCACGTCCAGCACGCGCAGGTCCAGGTCCAGCTCCGGCAACGTCACCCGGTCGCCTTCGGCCAGCGGCACGTCGCAGCGCGGCAGGCGTTCGCGGGCGGGGCCGTATACGGTCAGGTCCGCGTTGCGGGACAATTCCAGCACGCCGCCGACATGGTCGCCATGGTGGTGCGTGAGTAGAATGGCGCGCAGCGTCAGGCCCTGCTGCTCCAGGAAGCGCAGCACCGGGCCGGCCTCGCCGGGGTCGACCACGGCGGCCTGGCCGCCGCGGACGATGGCCCATATATAGTTGTCGTTGAAGGCGGGTAGCGGCAAGACCGCGGCAGTAGGCTCGCGGCCGCCTGCGGGGGCGGTCTGGGCTTGCATGGGATAGAAGGATAGCGAACGTGGCAGAAGAGACTCCGCCGATTGTAGAACTGGCCGAATGGTTCCAGACGCCGCCGGGGCAATATGTCCTGGCCTGGGAGCGCGCGCAGTTCGACGCGGCCGTGGCGGACGTGTTCGGCTACTACGCCTGGCAGGTGGGGCTGGCCGACTGGAACCTGCTGCGGGCGAACCGCATGCCCTTCAAGGGTTGCGTGGGCACCGAGGCGCCAGCGCCCGAGCATGCCGAGTCCTGGCAATCCCGCGTGGTGCTGGCCCAGCCCGAGGCGCTGCCGTTCGAATCGCAGAGCGTGGACCTGCTGGTCCTGCCCCATGCCTTTGAATGCGCGGCCGAGCCGCACAACGTGCTGCGCGAGGTCGAGCGGGTCCTGGTGCCCGAGGGCCGCGTGGTGATTTCCGGTTTCAATCCCTGGAGCATGTGGGGCGCGCGCACGCGCATGCCCGGCATGGAACCCTGGCTGCCGCAGCCGCCGTCGTCTCAGGTGTCGCTGCCGCGGCTCAAGGACTGGTTCAAGCTGCTGTCGCTGGAGGTCAAACAAAGCCATTTCGGCTGCTACGCGCCGGCCTGCCGCAGCGAGAAATGGCTGCGCCGCTGGGGCTTCCTGGAGTCGGCCGGGGCGCGCTGGTGGAGCCTGGGCGGCGCCGTGTATCTGGTGTCGGCCGTCAAGCGGGTGCCCGGGATGCGTATCATTGGGCCTGCCTGGAAAACCCGCCGCAAGCGCGCCCGCGCCGCTTCCGTGGTGGTCAACCGCCAGGCCGACCAAGACTGGCCGCGCTCCTGAGCCGGCCGCTTTCGCGTATCGCATCAACAGGAATTCCAGCCAGCCCTATGCAGGACAGCAAGCCGATAGAACAGAAAGTGGAAATGTGGACCGACGGAGCCTGCAAGGGCAATCCGGGGCCGGGCGGCTGGGGCGTGCTGATGCGCGCCGGCGCCCACGAAAAAACGCTGCACGGCGGCGAGCGCCAGACCACCAACAACCGGATGGAGCTGCTGGCCGTCATCGAGGGCCTGCGGGCGCTGAAGCGCTCCTGCGTCGTCACCATCCACACGGACTCCCAGTACGTGATGAAGGGCATGACCGAATGGCTGGCCAACTGGAAGCGTCGCGGCTGGATGACGGCGGACAAGAAGCCGGTGAAGAATGCCGAACTCTGGCAGGCGCTGGACGAGCAGGTGGGGCGCCACCAGGTGTCCTGGCGCTGGGTCAAGGGGCATGCCGGCGACCCTGGCAACGAGCGCGCGGATCAGCTGGCCAACCAGGGCGTGGAAGTGGCGCGGCGCTCCTGAATGGCGCGTCGCGCCCGGGGTGGCATTGGGAAATACCCTGAAATCCAGGGAATCGGGTCGATTTAGTTCTTTCATCGCGCTTCCGGATTGTTCCAGTATGTAAATCCGGGTGCTACAGTGCCTACCCTCTAATCTGTTCCCGCGGCGCCCGAACGGGCGGGGTCGACCGGCCGGCGCCGCCACGACGCCATCTCCATCGTGATGAAAAATATCTCTTGTGCCGCGGACGCCGCGCGCGCCGGCCGCGTCTCGATTGGACGCGGGGCATCCGTACAGGACCGGGCGCGCGATGCCGCGCCCTTGGCGCAGGCCTGGTCCGGACCTGCCGCGGCGGGGCAGGGCGCCGTCCACGGAGCGTCGCGCGATGAATAAGCCGGCGTTGTTGGCCGCCGTGACGGCGGGCCTGGTCGTCGGGGCTGCGCTGGGCGTCTATGCGCCGCGCTGGTTCGCGTCTGGCGCGGGGGCGCCGCAGGCGGTTGCGTCCACGCAGGCGCCCACCAAGCCGGCGGCGCAACGGGTGCAGGTCGCCGCGGTCAGGCAGGTGCCTTTCGCGCGCGGCATCTCGGCCGTGGGCAGCCTGCGCTCGGACGAGTCCGTGGTGCTGCGGCCGGAAGTGGCCGGTCGCATCCAGAGCATCGATTTCAAGGAAGGGCAGCCCGTGGCGCGCGGGCAGGCGCTGGTGCGCCTGGATGACTCCGTGCCGCGCGCCGAGCTGGCGCAGGCGCGGGCCAATCTGACGCTGGCCCAGACGCATTACCGGCGCGCGGTCGAGCTGCAGGGCAAGGGCTTCGTCAGCCAGAAGGCGCGGGACGAGTCCGCCAGCTCGCTAAAGGTACAGGAAGCAGCCGTGGCGCTGGCGCAGGCGCGCCTGGACAAGATGACCATCACCGCGCCCTTTTCCGGCATCGCCGGCCTGCGCAGCGTGTCGGTAGGCGATTACGTCAACCAGGGGCAGGACCTGGCGCCGCTGGAAGCCATCGACCCGCTCAAGGTGGATTTCCGCGTGCCGGAAATGTATCTGAACAAGGTGGGCGTGGGCCAGCAGCTGACCTTGCGCATGGACGCGCTGCCCGGCGAGGATCGGCCCGGGCTGGTCTATGCCGTGAGTCCGCTGGTCGATGCCGGCGGCCGTTCCATCCTGCTGCGGGCCACGGTGGCCAACCGCGACGCGGTGCTGCGTCCCGGCATGTTCGCCCGCGTCCAGCTGCAGTTCGCGCAGGACCAGGCGCTGGTCGCGCCGGAGGCCGCGCTGACGCCCTCGGGCCAGGCGCAGTACGTCTATCGGGTGCGCGACGGCGTGGCCGAGCGGCGCGCCGTGACCATCGGCGAGCGCCGCGAAGGCCTGGTCGAGATCCTGACGGGCGTGGGCGAGGGCGACCAGCTGGTCGTGGCCGGCCTGCAGCGCGTGACCGACGGCGCGCCCGTCCAGATCGTGGGCGACGGCGCCTGAGGCGCCGGTCCCAGCCATTCTTCAAGGCGGTTCGCCATGCGCATTTCCGAAACCTGCATCCAGCGGCCGGTGTTCGCATCGGTCCTGTCGCTGATCATCGTGCTGATCGGCCTGATCTCGTATTCCCGCCTCACGGTGCGCGAGTACCCCAAGATCGACGAGCCCATCGTGTCGGTGGACACCACCTACAAGGGCGCCTCGCCGGAGGTGATCGAGTCCCAGGTGACCAAGCCGCTGGAAGACCAGCTGGCCGGCATCGAGGGCGTGGACGTGATGACCTCGCGCAGCCGCTCCGAGCGCAGCCTGATCAACATCAAGTTCAACCTGAAGCGCGATCCGGACGCGGCGGCGGCCGAGGTGCGCGACAAGGTCTCGCGCGCGCGGCGCTTCCTGCCCGACGAGATCGACGAGCCCATCATCGGCAAGGTCGAGGCCGATTCCCAGCCCATCATCTACATCGCCGTCGAATCGGGCTCGCTGTCCGCCATCCAGACCTCCGACTACATCAACCGCTACATCAAGACGCGCCTGTCGGTGCTGCCCGGCGCGGCCGAGGTGCGCGTGTTCGGCGAGCGGCTGCCGTCCATGCGCATCTATGTGGACCGAGACAAGCTGGCGGCCTACGGGCTGACGGTGCAGGACGTCGAGGCCTCGCTGCGCAGCCAGAACGTCGAGATCCCGGCCGGCCGCATCGAGTCGCGGGCGCGCGAGTTCTCGGTGGTGTCGTCCACCGACCTGCAAACGCCGAAGCAGTTCGAGAATGTGATCGTCGCCAACGTCAAGGGCTATCCGGTGCGGCTGCGCGACGTGGCCAGGATCGAGATCGGCGCGGCCAACGACCGCGTGCTGTCGCGCTTCAATGGCAAGCCCGCCATCAATATCGGCGTCACCCGGCAGTCCACCGCCAATCCGCTGGAGCTGTCCAAGGCGGCGCGCGAGGAAGTCGAACGGCTGAACCTGAACCTGCCGCCCGGCATGAAGCTGAACATCGCCTATGACTCGTCGGTGTTCATCGAGCGTTCCATCGATTCGGTGTTCCGCACCATCGTCGAGGCCATCATCCTGGTGGTGCTGGTGATCTTCTTCTTCCTGCGCAACCTGCGCGCCAGCATCATCCCCATCGTCACCATCCCGGTGTCGCTGGTGGGCGCCTGCGCGCTGATGTACCTGTTCGGCTTTTCGATCAACACGCTGACGCTGCTGGCCATGGTGCTGGCCATCGGCCTGGTGGTGGACGACGCCATCGTGGTGCTGGAGAACATCTTCCGCCACATCGAGGACGGCATGCCGCGCAAGCAGGCTGCGCTACAGGGCTCGCGCGAGATCGGCTTCGCCGTGGTCGCGATGACGCTGACGCTGGTGACGGTGTACGCGCCGCTGGCCTTCGCCACCGGCCGGACCGGCCGGCTGTTCATCGAGTTCGCGCTGGCCCTGGCCGGCGCGGTGCTGGTGTCGGGCTTCGTCGCGCTCACGCTCACGCCGATGATGTGCTCGGTGCTGTTGCGCCACCAGAGCAGCCACAGCCGCTGGTACAACCTGATCGAAGGCTGGCTCGAAGCCCTGGGCAAGGGCTACCGCAAGGCGCTGGGCGTGTCGCTGCGGCACCGCTGGGCGGTGGTCGCGGTGGGCGTGGCCGTGGCGGCGGCCAGCGGCGTGCTGTTCAAGGTGGTCAAGAGCGAGCTGGCGCCGATCGAGGATCGCGGCGTGGTGTTCGGCATCGTCAGCGCGCCAGAGGGCGCCACGCTGAACTACACGCTGGAGAGCATGCTGGGCATCGAGCAGTTCTACGCCGACATCGGCGAAGCCAGCGGCAGCCAGGTCACGGTGGGCTTTCCCACGGTCACCGACGGCACGGCCATCCTGCGACTCAAGCCCTGGGAAGAGCGCAACCGCAAGCAGCAGGCCATCACCCAGGAGCTGCAGCCGAAGTTCGCCTCGCTGCCGGGCGTGCGCGCCTTCCCGACCAACCCGCCGTCGCTGGGCCAGTCGGCCCGTTCCAAGCCGGTCGAGTTCATCATCATGAGCCAGGCCTCGTATGCCGAGCTGGCGCGCCTGACCGAGGTGTTCCTGACGGAGCTGCGCAAGTATCCGGGCCTGATGAACCTGGACACCGACCTGCGCCTGAATACGCCCGAACTGCGGGTGCGGGTGGACCGCGACAAGATGGCCGACGTGGGCGCCAACGTGGACACCGTTGGCCGGACGCTGGAATCCATGCTGGGCGGGCGCCAGGTGACGCGCTACAAGGACGAGGGCGAGCAGTACGACGTGATCGTGCAGGTGACGCCGCGCGACCGCGCCAATCCCACGGACATCTCCGGCATCTACGTGCGGGCGCGCGACGGCAGCATGGTGCAGCTGGACAATCTGCTGGGCGTGCACGAGGGCGTGTCGCCGCAGTCGCTCAACCACTTCAACCGCCTGCGCGCCGTGAAGATCGACGGCGCGGTGGCGCCCGGCTATGCGCTGGGCGAGGTGCTGACGCACATGCACCAGGTGGCGCGCGAGGTGCTGCCGACCACGGTGGTGACGGACCTGGACGGCCAGTCGCGCGAGTTCCGCGATTCCTCGGGCAGCATCTATCTGGTGTTCGCCATGGCGCTGGCCTTCATCTACCTGGTGCTGGCGGCGCAGTTCGAAAGCTGGCGCAATCCCTTCATCATCATGCTGTCGGTGCCGCTGTCCATGACCGGCGCGCTGCTGGCGCTGTGGCTGAGCGGCGGCACGCTGTCGATCTACAGCCAGATCGGGCTCATCACGCTGGTGGGCCTGATCACCAAGCACGGCATCCTGATCGTCGAATTCACCAATCAGCTGCGCGACGAGGGCAGGGAACTGTTCGAGGCCGTGACCGAGGCCAGCGTGCTGCGCCTGCGTCCCATCCTGATGACCACGGGCGCCATGGTGCTGGGCACCGTGCCGCTGGCCCTGTCGCACGGCGCCGGCGCCGAATCGCGCCAGCAGATCGGCTGGGTCCTGGTGGGTGGGCTGATGCTGGGTACACTATTGACCTTGTTCGTCGTGCCGGTGGCCTATACCTTGATCGCCACCGCGCGGCAGAAACCCGGCCATGCCGGCGGCACGCAACCGCAAGCCCCGGCACAGCCGCCGGCCGCTCCCGCGTCCGCGGCGTCGGCCCCAGCGTCGGAATAGCTTTACACATATGCGCCAGATCATCTTTGACTCGGAAACCACCGGACTGGACCCCGCGCAGGGCCATCGCATCGTCGAAATCGGCTGCGTGGAACTGGTCAACCGGATGTCCACCGGCAACAACCTGCACATCTACCTGAACCCGGACCGCGACAGCGATCCCGAGGCCTTGGCGGTGCACGGGCTGACCACCGAGTTCCTGTCGGACAAGCCGCGCTTCGCCGACGTGGCCGACGAGTTCGTGAAGTTCATCGCCGGCGCCGAGCTGATCGCGCACAACGCCGCGTTCGACGTGAAGTTCTTCAACGCCGAACTGGCCAAGACCGGCCGCAAGCCGATCACCGACTACTGCGAGACCGTCACCGATTCGCTGCTGCACGCGCGCTCGCTGTTCCCCGGCAAGCGCAACTCGCTGGACGCGCTGTGCGACCGCTACGGCATTTCCAACGCGCATCGCACGCTGCACGGCGCCTTGCTGGACGCGCAGTTGCTGGCCGAGGTCTGGCTGGCCATGACGCGCGGCCAGGACGCGCTGCTGATCGATGTCGAGGAAGACGCCTCGGCCGGCGGCGCGGGCGTGGTGCTGACCAAGTTCGATGCGTCCGGGCTGCCGGTGCTGCGCGCGGATGCCGCCGAGCTGTCCGAGCACGAAGGATATCTGGCGGCCCTGGACAAGTCCGTGGGCGGCGAGTGCCTGTGGCGCAAGGTGGAACCGGCGGCGGGCTGAATTCGCGCTGCAAACAAATTAATTGGCGACCGATTTGCACACCCAGAAAAAAACGTGCTAATATTTCGCCTCTTTCGGGGTGGTTAGCTCAGTGGTAGAGCACTGCCTTCACACGGCAGGGGTCACAAGTTCGAAACTTGTACCACCCACCAATTTCACCAGATGCCGCTTGCGGCGCCTGGCATCCCGAAGCGAAAACCCGGCATCAGCCAGTTTGTTCGCTCAGCGGGATCAAAAAAAGCCAACCTTCGCGGGTTGGCTTTTTTCTTTGCGCCGGCTGGGCGGGTCGCCGATTGTGCAGCGCGCGGTTTCCATTTTTTCACGCCTCATGCCGCCGCGCGATTGCGCGGCCGCGCATGCGCCTGGCTGCCGAGCGACGGCAGGCATTCTTGATCTACCTCAATCATCGTTCCTGGGCTTGTCGTTGCCACGGCCCGCGCATGCCTATCATGAAAGCGCGGCCCCGACGGGCCGCCGGCCGGGCCGGCAGCCTCGGCCTGGCGGCGCGATGAGGCGGCGCCGGTCCGCAGCCTCGGACCGGACACGAAAACAGGAGAACGCCATGCACCCCGACACCAACACCATGTTGATCATCATCGTGGCGGGCGTGGCGCTCATGCTGCTGGGCTTTGGCCTGCGCGACCGCAACATCGGCATGGGGTTGATGGGCATCGGCCTGGTGACCGCGCTGGGCACCATCATCTACAAGGCCTACATCACGTTCAATTGACGGGGCGAGGACGCCCTGGCGCCGCCTGCGCGCGATACGCGTGGGCGTGAGTCAAGCGCCGGATTTCGCGGCCGCGCGGGCGGCGCGCGCCAGGATGGCATCGAGCTGGCTGGCGAAGGCGCGGCGATCCGCCTGGCTGAGGGCCGGCGGGCCGCCGATGTCCACGCCGCTGGAACGCAGTTCTTCCATCATGTCGCGCATCGCCAGCCGTTCACGGATCGTGCCGGCGTCGTAACGTTCGCCGCGCGGGCTGAGCGCCATCGCGCCCTTGGCCAGCACGTCGGCCGCCAGCGGGATATCCGCCGTGATGACCAGGTCGCCGGCCTGGGCGTGCTGCGTGATGTGGGCGTCGGCGACATCGAAGCCACGCGGCACCTGGACCGCGCGGATCAGGGGCGAGGGCGGCGTGCGCAGCGGCTGGTTGGCCACCAGGGTCAAGGGCAGGCCCGCGCGCTGGGCGGCGCGGAACAGGATGTCCTTGACCACCACCGGGCAGGCGTCGGCATCGACCCAGATGTGCATGCTCAGGCGTCCAGCGCTTTCTGTAGCAGTTCGGCCACGATCTCGTTGGTCGAGACGCCGCGCGCCACGGCCATGGCGCGGATCTGGTCGGCGTGGGCCTGGGACAGCTTGAGCGGGAAGGGCACCAGGCCGGCGGCCTGGTCCAGCTTGCGCTGTTCGCGCCGGTCGGGCAGCTGGGAGGCCGTGCCGAAGCGGTCCGGCGTGCCGGATTGCTTGAGTTGGCCGGCCAGTTTCAGGGCCTGGTTCTTTTGCAGATCGAATTTGTTCATCGCGATTTCCTGTGAGGGAGCGCCATCATATACGCAGGCCGCCTAGGGCCGCGTTGGCGTTTTGGGGTTTTCCAGGGCGCTGAGGCCTTCCTCCGCGCCGTCATGCAGCGGCACGCTCAGGCCGCGCCGGGCGGTCGCCACGCCCACCTGAGCGCCCTGGGGCGAGCCGCCTGCCAGCAGGTCCTGGCCGGTCTGGTACACGGCTCGCACGATGCTCAGCGCCTCGTCGCGGGTCAGCTCGGACGTGGTCAGCAGCAGGGCGGCCGTGCCGACCGTCGCCACCGCTACGGGCTGGTCCGGATAGGTGCCGGCGGCGATGTCGATCGGCATCAGCACGCCGTCCTCGCCGGCAGTCAGCGCCTTGATGGCGGCGGGATCGAGCGGCAGCAGCTGGAGCTTGGCCTGGGCCAGGGCGTCGCGCAGCGGCGTGGCCGGCACGCCGATCACCTGGGCGGCGGCGTCGAGGTCGCCGGCATTCAGCGCCGGCAGCGAGGCGCTGAATGGCGTGTCGACCACCGTGTAGTCGCGGCCGGCCTGCATGCCATGTGCGGCCAGTACGCGTTCCAGCGTCGCGCGCACGGCCGAGCCTTGCGGACCGAGGGCGATGCGCTTGCCTTTCAGGTCGCGCACGTTGCGCAGCCCGGCGTCCCGGCGCACCACGATGTGCACCATTTCCGGATACAGGCTGCCCAGCGCGCGCAGCGACGAGAACGGCGCCTGGTCGGCGAAGGGGCCCTTGCCTTCGTAGGCCAGGCGGGCGGTGTCGGCCTGGGCCAGTGCCACGGTTACGTCGCCTGCGCGCAGCAGCGCGATGTTCTCCGCGCCGCCGCCGGTGATGAGCGGGGTGATGCGGATCTGTTGCAAGCGGCTGGCGCCGGCAAGGGCGCGGGCAAAGGCCACGTACTCGCCTCGGTCCGGCCCGCCGGCCAGCGGATAGCCGTGCTGCAGCCGGCTCAGTCGGCCGTTGATGCGCGACACCGAGCGTTCCAGCTCCTGCTGTACGACATGCTGCGCGGTGCTGGAGGCGCTGTAGGCGACTGAGTGCGTGATCTGGTCCAGCGTGTCCAGCAACTGGCGCGTGACGGTGGGCGGCGTGCCGCTATCCAGCGTGGGCGCTTCGGCGGCCTTGAAGCCGGCGGGCGTGACCAGGGTCCAGGCGTCGCCGTCCTTGCGGTAGATCGCGCTGGCGTGCGCGACGATGCGGTCGCCAGCCTGGTTGCCGCTGGATTTGACGCCGCTGATGCTGCGCGGGCCCGCGCCCAGCAGCGTCACCAGCGAGGCGGCGCCGGGCTTGTCCCAGGCGCCGAGCGTGATGTCGCGGTCCAGCCGCAGTTCCACGTCGTAATAGACCACGCGTCGGGTTTCGCCGGCCGGCGCGGTGCTGTCCGCGGCCGAGCCGCGCCGCTTGAGGTCGGCGATCTTGAATTGGTCTGCGCCGTAGGTGGCGGTCAGGCCGCGCTCGACGTCGGCGCGCAACGCGTCGGTATCGGGGGCGCGGCCGCAGGCGGCCAGCGTCAGGCAAAGGGCGATGAGGGCGATGCGCTTGAGCATGCTTACATCCCTCCCACGAACGGCAGCGAGATCAGCGAGGTCAGCACGATCACGTTGAGGATGTCGACCAGGAAGGCGCCGGTCACCGGCACCACGATGAAGGCTTCGGGCGCGGGGCCGTGGCGGCGCGTCAACGCCTGCATGTTGGCGATGGCGGTCGCCGTCGCGCCCAGCGCGAAGCCGCAGAAGGCGGCCGACATGATGCTGGCCTCGTAGTCGCGCTTGAGCGCGCGGAACATGACCAGGGAGGCGTAAAGCGCGCAGAACAACGTCTGCACCGCCAGCATCAGCGCCAGCGGTCCGGCCAGGCGCGCCACGCTGGACAGGTCCAGCGTCATCATGGTCATGCCCAGGAACAGCGACAGCGCGACGGTGCCGATGATTTCCGTGGCGCGGTCGTCCAGCTTCAGCCCCAGGCGCGCGCCGCCGTTGCGGATGAGCACGCCGGTGGCCAGGCACCACAGGAAGTTGGGCAGGCTGACCGGCGCATTCTCGACCAGCGTGGCGAGATAGCCGCCCAGCGCTAGGCAGATGAAGGCCGCGGTCAGCGACACGATGAACGAGCCGGACGTGGACGGCGCCTGTTCCTCGCTCAGGTCCGGCGCGTCATGGCTGGCCGCGGCATGGTCCAGGCTGCCGGCCAGCTTGTGGCGGCGCATGAGCCATTCGGCGACCGGGCCGCCGACCACGCCGCCCAGCACCAGGCCCAGCGTGGCGGAAGTCATGGCCAGCGCCATCACGTCCTGGATGTTGTTGAAGTCGGCGAAGCGCGTGGCGTAGGCCGCGCCGGTGCCGTGTCCGCCGACCAGCGTGATGGTGCCGCCCAGCAGGCCCATGAGCGGGTGCATGTCCAGCAGCCAGGCCATGCCCAGTCCCACCGCGTTCTGCAGCACCAGGAAAGGGATCAGGGCCAGCAGGAAGGCGATCAATCGCGGGCCTCCCTTGGCGAGCAGCTTGAGGTTGGCGGTCAAGCCGATGCAGCCGAAGAACAGCAGCAGCAGCGTGGGCCGGATGCTGGTGTCCAGCGAGACGCTGACGCCGCCCCAGTTCGACAGCAGGTAGGCGGCGATGGCGAACAGCAGGCCGCCGACGATGGGATCGGGGATGCTGTAGCGCGCCAGCACGCCGATGCGGGAGGTCAGGACGCGGCCGATGACGAGCACCAGGCAGCAGGCCAGCAGGGATTGGACGGGCGTGAGAGAAATCATGGAATCCTTCGCGCCCTGTCTGGGCGCAGCAAATTCAGGCTGTCGGAGCCGTCGCCGCCGTATCGCAAAGCTGCGTCCTATCTTAATAGGTCACGCGGCCATGTCGTGGCCGCCGGCGGCATACGGGCGTGGGCAGGGGCAGGCGGCGCGCCTGCCGGAAGGGGGGCGGGGCCCCCGGATTCAGAACGGGAAGGCGCGCGCCATGTAACTGGCGTTCGGCCCATAGCCGGCCAGCTTTTCGGCCAGTCCGGCGGCGCCGGCGTCCACGGGCGCGTAGCCGTGGCGGCGCCAGTAGCTCACCGCGCCTTGCAGCGACACCAGGCTGGCGCGCAACAGGCCCTGCGAGGCGGCCTGGCCGGCCGCCTGCCGCAGCAGCGCCTGGCCCACGCCCAAGCCTTGGGCCGCCGGCGACACCGCGCAATCATGCAGGAACCAGTGGTCGGCGCCGTCGGGCAGGACGTCAAGCTCGACATCCAGCACGGGCGGCAGGCCCGCGTCCCAGGGATACGAGATCAGATAGCCGAGCGTGCCGGATTCCGCGCCGTCGGCGATCCAGCAGTGTCCGGGCGCGAGCGCGAGCCGGTTCAGGAAGAATCCGGCGCTCTCCAGTAGGAAACCGGGGTAGGCCAGGGCCTGGACGGCAAGAATGCCGTCCACGTCGCCGGGCCGCATCGGGCGGACTTGGTAATGCATAACAACCTGTGAAAACAAAGACTTCCGCGCATTTTACCGGTGGGCGGGGAAGTGCTGCTTTTACGCGGCTTTACAAATTGGGGACATAGTTTTACGGGAACTGAACGCGAGTTTATTCATTGCGGCGCCGGGATCCCTAGACTGGTTCACACGTGAATTTCCGCAGCCAGGCGCTCGGCGGCATTTCATGAAAATTCAACGAGGCCCTGCTCATACTGCCCGCCACAGTACCCCCGTATTACGAGCTACGACAGAGAGCCCATGCATAGCCAATTCCGGTCTGCTTCCGTGCCACCCCAAATATTGCCCAACGTGTTTCCGCTTGGGGCCGCCCGGTCCGTGGCGGCCGCGCGGGTGCCTTATGACGCCAGGGTGAGCTGCGTCATCCCCTGTCTGAACGAAAGCGCCAACCTGGGTATTCTGCTGCCTTTGCTGCGCAACCGGCTGTCTGCCTTGTGCACGAGCTGGGAGATCATCGTCGCCGACGATGGCAGCACCGACGGCACCGAGGCGCTGATGCAGGAATGGACCGAGCATCCGGGCTTCCGCTACGTGCAGCTGTCGCGCAATTTTGGCAAGGAGGCGGCGCTGAGCGCGGGCCTGGAATCGGCCACCGGCGATGCCGTGATCTGCCTGGATGCCGACCTGCAACACCCGCCCGCGCTGATCGAGCAGATGCTGGCCCGTTGGGCCGCCGGCGCCGAGATGGTCTACGCCGTGCGCGAGACCCGCGCCGATGAATCCTGGGCCAAGCGCGCTGGCGCGCGCTGGTTCTACAAGCTGCTGAGCGGCGCGCGCGGCGTCGATGTGCCCGCGCACGCCGGCGATTTCCGCTTGATGGATCGCAGCGTGGTGGACGCGCTCAACGCCCTGCCCGAACGCACCCGTTTCATGAAGGGGCTGTACGCCTGGGTCGGATTCAAGGGCGAAGCCCTGCCTTATACGCCGGACGAACGCCTGCACGGCAGCAGCCGCTTCAGCGGATTGCGCCTGTTCCGTCTGGCCCTGGACGGCCTGACCGCCTTCACGACCTGGCCGCTGCGCATGGTCAGCCTGGCCGGCGTGGTCATGGCCTTGGTGGGCCTGTGCTACGCCGCGTACCTGGTGGGTGAATACCTGTTGCTGGGCAACCCGGTCTCCGGCTGGACCACCATCGTTACGGCCGTGCTGTTCTTCGCAGGCGTCAACCTGATCTCGCTGGGCGTGGTGGGCGAATACGTCGCCCGCATTTTCGATGAGGTCAAAGGGCGGCCGCTCTATGTCGTGCGCCGCAGACAGGGGCGCCCCGCCGCCAGCGACGAGGCGACGGACTGATGGCCAAGATCATGCAACAGCCGGCCCGCTCCGAATGGACGCCGCCGGCGGGATGGTTCTTGCTTGCCATCGGCGCCTGGCTGGCCGCCTTGATCTGGTACCGGCCGTTGACGCTGCCCGACGAGGGGCGCTACGCGGGCGTGGCCTGGGACATGCTGCGCGCCGGTTCGCATGGGGTGCCCTTGCTGGACGGCATGCCCTATTTCCACAAGCCGCCGCTGTACTACTGGCTGTCGGAATTCTTTTTCGCGCTGTTCGGGCCGCATCCGTGGCTGGCCCGCCTGCCGTCCTGGATGGCCGCCTGGGGCACGTCGATCGCGCTGTATTTCTTCGTGTTGCGCCATCGCGATCGCGCCACCGCCACCATGACCACGCTGATCCTGGCTTGCATGCCGTTCTTCTACGGCGGCGCGCAGTTCGCCAACCTGGACATGCTGGTGGCAGGCATGATTTCGTTGTGCGTGCTGGCCGCGGCCGAGACCGCGCTGCGGGCCGAGCGGGGCCAGGCCTATCGCGCCATGTCGCTGGCCGCTGCGGCGCTGGCCGGCCTGGCCGTGCTCGCCAAGGGCCTGATCGGGCTGGTGCTGCCTGGCGCCGTCCTGTTCATCTGGCTGGTGGCCGGCAAGCGCTGGCGCGGCCTGAAGGCGCTGGTCTGGCCGCCCGCGCTGCTGCTGTTCGCAGCGGTCGCGGTGCCGTGGTTCTGGCTGATGCAGACGCGCTTCTCGGGCTTCTACGATTATTTCTTCGTCTACCAGCACTTCCAGCGCTTTGCCGCGACCGGGTTCAACAACGCCCAGCCATTCTGGTTCTACCTGCCGGTGATCGTCGGCCTGGCGCTGCCCTGGTCCCTGTGGGGCGGCGGCATCCTGCGCAAGACCTTCTGGACCGGGCCGACGCGCGAGCTGCGCCTGCTGGCGGCCATCTGGGCGGTGGTCATCCTGGCGTTCTTTTCGCTGCCGGCGTCCAAGCTGGTTGGTTATGTGCTGCCGACCCTGCCGCCGCTGGCCTTCCTGCTGGCCGAGGTGGTGGTGGCCGCCTGGCGCAACGAGCACGACACGATCACGCCCAGGCTGGTGCGCATCAGCGCCGGCGCCGGCGCCTTCATCTGCGTGCTGGCGGTGGGCATCGCCGGACACAACGCCCGGGGCAGCGCGGAACCCCTGGCCAATGTGATCCGGCCGCAGCTGCAGGCGGACGATACCTTCGTGTCCCTGCATGCCTATCCCTTCGACCTGGCGCTCTACATGCGCGCGCCCAAGCCGTCGTGGGTGGTGGATGACTGGCTCAATCCCGAAATTCCCACGCGCGACAACTGGCGCAAGGAGCTGTACGACGCCGCCAAGTTCGATCCGGTGGTGGGCAAGCAGGTGTTGATCAGCAACGAGGAGTTCAACGCCAGGCTGTGCGCCGCGCCGGATGGCGCTCGCTACTGGGTCTGGGGCACGAATTCGGACGGGGCGGACTACCCGGCGCTGCAAGGCCTGACGCCGGCAGCGACCAGCGTCAAGTTCCTGATCTGGAAGGTCGAGGGCGGGCCGGCGCTCAGGCAGCGGGTTTGTGGCGGAACGCCCAAAGCCGGCTGACCACGAATGTGAGCACGGCCAGTCCGATCAGGATCAAGGCGAGCAGCACGTCATAGCGGACCGCCGTGGCGTGCAGCAGCCAGGCATAGGCGCTCTCGTTGACCAGAAAGCCCGCGGCGGACACGAGGAAGAAACGTCGGATGGCTATCGTCCAGGGTATGCGACTATGGCGGAACGTGAGCCGGTAGTGTCCAATGAAGGACACCGCGAATGCGACCAGCCAGCCGAGCAGGTTGGCGACCAGTGGCGCCGCGCCGGCGAGTTCGACGCAGCCCACGGCCACCGCCCAGTGCGTGGCGGCGGCAGCGCATCCGACGGCGACAAAAAAAACGAGTTGTTTGAACAGGGCGCGCATGCGGGGCGTGCAGATATGGAAGTACGGGGTGAGTTCTTGATCAAGAACGTGATTGTGTGCGGCGATGATTTTGGCATGAACGCCGACATCGATGAAGCCATGATTTCGTTGGCCGGGCTGGGGCGCATGAGCGCGGTCAGCTGCCTGACGCTGGGGCCGACGTTCCAGGCGAACGCGGCGCGCCTGGCCATGTGCGACATCGATCTCGGGCTGCACCTGAACCTGACCGAAACGCTGTCGGACGGCGCCGAGATCATGCCGCCCCTGTCCCGCCTGATCATGCGCGCCTATGCCGGACGGCTGGACGCCGCCTGGGTCGATGCGCAGCTCGAACGCCAGTTCGACGCTTTCGAGGCCGCGTTCGGGCGCATGCCCGACTATGTCGACGGTCACCAGCATGTGCATCAGTTGCCGGTCGTCCGTCAGCGCCTGCTGGCCTTGCTCAAGCGTCGCTACGGCGCACGCATGCCCTGGCTTCGGCAGACCGCGCCTGGCGTGCTCAGCGGCATTCCGCTCAAGGAATCGTTCAAGGCCCGCGTGATCGGCGCGCTAGGAGCTGCCGCGCTGGGACGGGACGCCGCCAGGGATGGCCTGCGCACCAATCGGCGCATGCTGGGCGTCTATGGATTCGAGGGCGGCAAGCGGCATTATGCAGAGCTGCTGCAGAACTGGCTTTTCAATGCCTGCGACGGCGATCTGCTGATGTGCCATCCCGCCAAGGACAGCAGCGGCGATTGCGCCATGTCGCGCCAGCGCCGCGCGGAATACGAAGTGCTGGCCTGCCCGAAGATGGGCGAATGGCTGCGCACCAACGGCGTGCGCATCGCGCGCCTGGACGCCGCGCCGCACTGATCCCGCGCGGTCTCACGCCTCGATCAGGCTCTGCAACAGCCAGGCGCCGGCGGGACCCAGCGCGCGCCGCATGGACCAGACGGCGTCCACCCGGGTGTGCCGAGGCCAGCCCGGCACGGGCAGCTCCACCAGCTGATCGGCGCCGTAGCGCTGCACCATCCAGCGCGGCAGCTCGGTCCAGCCATATCCCTGGCTGGCCATTTCGCACAGCATCAGATAACCCGGCGCCGACCAGGTCGATTGCGCCGGACTATCGTCCTTGTTGTCCAGTTCGTAGGTGCTGAGCCGCAATTCGCGTTCCGCGCGCAGCTGCTCGCTGGACACGTGCGGCAAGGCGGCCAGCGGGTGGCCACGGCCCACGCACAGCACCAGCTCCGATTTTTCCTTCAACGCTGAATAGCCCACGTCCGGCGGATAGCTGTCCTGCGCCGCCATCAGGCCCAGGTGCGCGCGGCCCTGCTGCACCAGGGCCACGACGTCCTCGTATTCCGCGATCAGGCATTCGAACCGCAGCGTGGGATAGCGCCGGTCGATCTGGCGGAGCATGGTGGCGAAGGTCTCGGACTGGAAGGTATCGGACAGCACCACGGTCAGCCGGGGTTCCTGTCCTTCGGACAATTGGCTCGCGCAGCGGTTGAGCCGGTCATTGGCCGCCAGCACCTGTTGCGCCTGCGCCAACAGGGCCTGGCCGGCTTCGGTCAGCGACGGCTGCCGCTGGCGGCGGTCGAACAGGGACACATTCAGGTCCACCTCCAGGTTGGCGATGGTCTCGCTGATGGTGGACTGGCTCTTGCCCAGCTTGCGGGCGGCGGCGGAGAACGAGCCTTCGGCGGCGACCAGCGCGAAGGCGGCCAGCGATTCCAGGGAGTGGCGCATGATGAGGGCTTATGGTGTTATCGGTTTTTCCGATGGAAACCATCTTTATGGTACCGGAATAGTCGTGGACAATCTGCCCCGTTGATGAAACAAACGACCTCAGGTGGGTCCATGACGCAAGCCAAGAAAACCCTCAAAGAACGATTCCTGCACGCTTTCCTGTTCGAAATCCTGGCCATCGGCCTGTGCGCGCCCGTCGCCGCATGGGCCATGGGCAAATCGCTGTTCGAAATGGGCGTGTTGACCGCCGTGATCGCCTGGATCGCGCTGGTCTGGAACATGATCTACAACGCCGGTTTCGACCGCTTGGAAAACCGCTATGGCCTGACGCGCAATCTTCGGCTGCGCGTCATCCACGCCTTCGGCTTCGAACTGGGCCTGATCCTGATGGTGATCCCGCTGGCCGCGTGGTGGTTGGAAATCACCCTGTGGCAGGCCTTCGTGCTGGATATCGCGCTGGTGCTGTTCTACCTGCCCTACGCGTTTTTCTACAACCTGGCCTACGACAAATCCCGTTCGCGGGTGATTCGCTGGCTGGAGCGCCGCCGTGGCGACGCGTGCGAGGCGGCCGCGGTCACGCCCCGATGACCTTGCGCGTGAACGTTTCCAGGTAGTCCATCAGCGCGTCCGCGCCCCGGATGGCCGCGGATTCGTCGCCGGTGGCGATGCCCTCGGCCATCAGCATGTGCCGGCGCGCGCCCTCGGCGATATCGCCCTCGTGCTGGTAGGCATACCAGAAGCGACGGCACTGGATGATCAGGGGCGACACCGCGTTCACCGCGGAGGCATTGCGGCAGGCGGCATGGCAGACGTGGTCCAGCAGCTGGTCGGCGCGCATGTAGTCGTCCAGGTTGCCGCCTTGTTCGGCGGCGCGGATCATCTGCGCCGCGCAGTCCACGATCTGGCTGCGTTGGGCCGGCGTGGCGCGCCGGGCGGCGTGGGCCGCGATCAACTGCTCAAGCGCCCGGCGGGTCTGGATCAGGTCCATGTGATCGGCCAGCTGGATCATCGACACGCGCAGGCCGCGTCGCGGCTCCTGGCGGATCAGGCCGGCCGCCACCATGCGCAGCAGCGCCTCGCGCAGCGGCGTGCGCCCGAGGCCGGTCATTTCCACCAGGTCGGCTTCCACGACCGCGCTGCCCGGCTGCAGCTGCAGGGTGGCGATCATGCTTTCGATCCGGTCGTAGGCGATGTCCGCCGCGCGCCGTTTGGGTTCTGCTACAGCCATCAGTTATTACTTTCCTTCGTTCTGCGCCATTGCGTGTAAGCCAGCCATTCGCCGACGAATCCGCGCCGGAAGAACGACACGCACAGCACGAATATCAGCCCGATGACGATGGTGACGACATCGCCCAGCGTGGCCAGGTAGTTCTGCAGGCTGACCACCAGCGTGGCGCCCACGACCGGCCCCCACACCGTGCCGATGCCGCCCAGCAGCGTCATGAGCAGCACTTCGGTGGAAGTCGCCAGCGAGACATCGTTCAGCGCCACCAGTTGCAGCACCAGCGCCTTGAGCGAGCCGGCCAGGCCGGCCACCGCGGCCGACAGCACGAAGGCCAGCAGCTTGCACCGGTCAGTATCGTAACCTAGCGAAATCGCGCGCGGCGCGTTGTCCCGTATGGTCTTGAGCACCTGGCCGAAGGGGGAGTGGATGACCCTGTAGACGAACAGGAACCCTAGCGCGAAGACGCCCAGCGTGAAGTAGTACATGTGCGTGTCCACGCTCAGGTCCACCAGGCCCAGGAAGCGTCCGCGCGGGATGCCCTGCATGCCGTCCTCGCCGCGCGTCCAGCCGACCTGCACCGCCATGAAGTAGGCGACCTGGGACAGCGCCAGCGTGATCATGGCGAAATAGATGCCGGTGCGGCGGATGGCCAGCCAGCCGATGGCATAGCCGATCGCCGCCGCCATGGCCACGCCGCACAGCATGGCGATTTCCGGGGGCAGGCCGCGGGCGCCATACAGGATCATCATCTGGCCGGCGGCGTAGCCGGCCCAGCCGAAGAAGGCGGCGTGGCCGAAGGACACCAGTCCCGTGAAACCCGTCAGCAGGTTGAAGGCCAGCGCGAACAGCGCGAAGCACAGCACCTTCATCACGAACACGGGGTACACGATCTGCGGGAACAGCGGCACCAGCAGCGCCGGCACCAGCAGCAGCGCGAGGATGCGGATCGAAAGCGGAAGGCGCGACACTTACTTCTCCTTGCCGAACAGGCCCGCGGGGCGCGTCAGCAGAACGACAGCCATGACGATGAACACCACCACGGTGGAAGCCTCGGGATAGAACACCTTGGCCAGTCCTTCCAGCAGGCCCAGCGCGAGCCCGGTGACGATGGCGCCCATGATGGATCCCAGCCCGCCGATCACGACCACGGCGAACACGATGTTCAACAGGTTCGAACCCATCAGCGGATTGATCTGCATCACCGGCGCCGCCAGCACGCCCGCGACGCCCGCCAGGGCCACGCCGAAGCCATAGGTCAGCGTGATCATGACGGGCACGTTCACGCCGAAGGCCTGCAGCAGCCTGGCGTTCTCGGTGCCGGCGCGCAGCAGGGCGCCCAGCCGGGTGCGCTCGAACAGATACCAGGTGACCAGGCACAACGAGAGCGAAGCCACCACCACGAAGGCGCGGTAGGCCGGCAGGAACATGAAGCCCAGGTCGAAGCCTCCCTGCAGGCTATCGGGCGGCTCGTAGCCCACGCCGGAAATGCCGTAGAAGTAGCGGAAGCCGCCCTCCATCATCAGCGCGATGCCGAAGGTGAGCAGCAGGCCGTAAAGATGGTCCAGATGGTAGAGGCGCTTGAGCAGCGTGCGCTCGATCACGACGCCGACCGCGCCCACGATCAATGGCGCCAGCACCAGCGCGGCCCAGAAATTGACCTGCATGTCGGGCCCGAGCAACTGCGGCAGCTGGGTGAAGCCGATCCAGGCCAGGAAGGCGGCCATCATGAACTGGGCGCCGTGCGTGAAATTGACGATATTGAGCAGGCCGAAGATGATGGCCAGCCCCATGCTGAGGATGGCGTAGAAGCAGCCATTGATCAGCCCCACCAGCAGTTGGGCGAGCAGGGCGGGAAGCGAAATGTCGAACATGGTAGGCGGCAGGTGGGCGCGCGATGCGTCGGTTTCCGGAAGGACGCCCCGCGCGACGGGCGCGGGGCGGAACGGCGGGCGCGGGCCGGGCGGCGGCGCGCCGGCGTCGCTACGACTTGTTCAGCGGGCAGGCGGCCTGGGGCTTGGGGAACACCTCTTCGCCCTTGAGCACCGCCTTGACGTTGTAGTAGTCCCACGGCGCCTTGGATTCCTTGGGCGTCTTGACCTGGAGCAGCAGCATGTCGTGCACCAGGGCGCCGTCGGCGCGCAGCTTGCCATTGCGGATCACGGCGTCGTTGATGGTCATCTCGCGCAGCTTGGCCATGACGGCGGGCGCGCTGTCGGTGCCGGCCGCCTCGACCGCCTTCAGGTACGACAGCGTGGCCGAGTACACGCCGGCCTGCGAGGCCGTGGGCATCTTCTTGGCCTTCTCATAGAACTTCTTGGCCCAGGCGCGCGAAGCGTCGTCGTAGTCCCAGTAGAAGGCCTCGGTCAGGTACATGCCTTGCGCCTTGGCCAGCCCCATGCTGTGCACGTCGGAGATATAGGTCAGCAGCGGCGCGACGATCTGTTTCTTGTTGATGCCGAATTCGTTGGCCTGCTTGACCGCGTTGACCGTGTCGTTGCCGGCGTTGGCCAGCGCGATCACGTCGGCCTTGGACGCCTGGGCCTTGAGCAGGAAGGACGAGAAGTCGTTGCCGGGGAAGGGGTGGCGCGACACGCCCACGACCTTGCCGCCGTTTTCCTGGATGACCTCGGTGGCGTCCTTTTCCAGCGAGTGGCCGAAGGTGTAGTCGGCGGTGATGAAGTACCAGCTCTGCTTGCCTTCCTTCACCAGCGCGCGCGCCGTGCCGGCCGCCAGCGCGTAGGTGTTGGTGGTCCATTGAGCGTTCAGCGGCGAGCACTTCTCGCCCAGGATGGCGGTGGACAGTCCCGCCGAAGGCATGGTGACCCGGTTCTTCTGCCGTGCGATCTCCATCACCGCCAGCGCGGTGGACGCGGTGGGGAAGTCGGTGATCATGTCGACCTTGCCCTGGTCGAACCATTCCCGGGCCAGGTTGGCGGCCACGTCGGGCTTGTTCTGGTGGTCCGCCGCCACGACCTCGATCGGCTTGCCCAGCACCTTGTTGCCCATTTCCTCGGCCGCCATGCGGGCGGCGATCACGGAGCCGTTGCCCGCCAGATCGGAATACACGCCGGACAGGTCGGTCAGCACGCCGATCTTGACCAGGTCGTCGCTGATGGCGCTCTGGGCATGGGCGGCGCCCGCCAGGCCCAGGGTGAGCAAGGCTGCTGCGATTCGATTCAGTTTCATCTGACTACGCTCCGTATAGGAATTGGGGACTGCGGTCGGAAGGAAAGCGGGGAACATCAAATGCCGAGCAGGGCGTTGAGCCGGTCCTGCGAGTGCTGCACTTCGGCGCGCTCGATCACCGCGGCCACCTGGCCGTGTTCGATCACGTAGTGGCGATCGGCCAGGTGCTGGGCGAAGCGGAAGTTCTGTTCGACCAGCACGGTGGTGTAGCCGCGCTCTTTCAGTTGCCGGATCACGCGGCCCAGCGATTGCACGATGACGGGCGCCAGGCCTTCGGTGATTTCGTCGAGCAGCAGCAGGCGGGCGCCGGTGCGCAGGATGCGAGCCATGGCCAGCATCTGCTGCTCGCCGCCGGACAGGCGCGTGCCCTGGCTCTGGGCGCGCTCCTTCAGGTTCGGGAACATCTGGTAGATGTCCTGCACCGACATGCCGTCCGGCCCCACCGTGGGCAGCAGCATGAGGTTTTCCTCGGCGCTGAGCGAGGCATAGATGCCGCGCTCCTCGGGGCAGTAGCCGATGCCGCGCCGGGCGATCTTGTGCGGCGGCAGGCCCACGGTTTCCTGGCCCTGCACCTTGATCGAGCCGCTGCGCCGGCCCACCAGTCCCAGGATGGACTTCAGGGTCGAACTGCGCCCGGCGCCGTTGCGGCCGAGCAGCGTCACGCATTCGCCGGGTTTCACATCGAGGTCGATGCCGTGCAGGATGTGCGATTCGCCGTACCAGGCGTGCAGGTCGCGGATTTCCAGCATGCTGGCCGCCTCATTCATCTTCGGCTCCCATGTAGGCGACGCGCACCGCCGGGTCGGCCGAGACTTGTGCGTAGGAACCTTCGGCCAGGATCTCGCCCCGTTGCAGCACGGTGATGGTGTCGCAGATGTCCGCCACCACTTTCATGTTGTGCTCCACCATCAGGATGCTGCGGCCGGTCGACACCTGCTTGATCAGGTGCTTGACGCGGTCCACGTCCTCGTGGCCCATGCCCTGGGTCGGCTCGTCCAGCAACAGCAGCTCGGGTTCCAGCGCCAGCGTGGTGGCGATTTCCAGCGTGCGCTTGCGGCCATAGGGCAGGTCGCCGGCCGCCACGTCCAGGTGCGTGCGCAGGCCCACCTGATTCAGCAGTTCCTCGACGCGGGCGTGCAGCCGGTCCAGCGTGCTTTCCGAGCGCCAGAAGCAATAGTCCACGCCCAGTTTCCGTTGCAACGCCACGCGCACGTTCTCGCGCACGGACAGTTGCGGGAACACTGCGGAAATCTGGAACGAGCGCACGATGCCGCGGCGGGCGGTCTGGGCGGGGCGCTCCTGCGTGATGTCGATGCCGTCGTACAGGATCTCGCCGCGCGTGGGGACGTGGAACTTGGTGAGCAGGTTGAAGACCGTGGTCTTGCCGGCACCGTTGGGTCCGATCAGCGCGTGGATGGCGCCGCGCCGCACCGAGAGATTGACGTCGTTGACGGCCACGAACCCGCGGAATTCCTTGGTCAGGCCCCGGGTCTGAAGGATGATGTCGCTTTGCATGGTGTCCAGGATGCGGGCGGGACGGCCGCCGCGACGCGCTGGCGCGTCGTCACGGCGGATCAAGGGACGGCGGGGTCTACTTGGATTGGTACTGCGCGGGCCGCTTGGCCAGCGCCGCCTGGATGATGGCGGCGCAGCGCTCGCGTTCCGCGCCCACCAGGGGCAGCCGGGGGCGGCGCACGTGGTCGTTGCCCACGCCGGCCAGCGTTTCGGCCAGCTTGATGTTCTGCACCAGCTTGGTGGAGACGTCCAGGTGCAGCAGCGGCGTGAACCATTGGTACAGCGCCAGCGCTTCCTGCCATTTGCCGGCCTTCATCAGTTCATACAGGGACACGGTCTCGCGCGGGAATGCCGTGACCAGGCCGGCCAGCAGGCCGTCGGCGCCCAGGGCCAGCGCCTCGAATGACAGATCGTCCACGCCGATGAAGAGCTGGTAGCGGTTGCCCAGCGCATTGCGCAGATCGGTGATGCGGCGGATGTCGTCGCTGCTTTCCTTGATGGCCACCAGCCATTCGCAATCGGCCAGTTCGGCCATGTGCTCGGGCTTGAGGTCCACGCGGTAGGCCACGGGGTTGTTGTAGATCATGCAGGGCTTGCGCGCCGCTTCAGCCATGGTGCGGATGCTCTGCATGGCCTCGCGCGCATCGGCCACGTAGATGAGCGAAGGCATCAGCATGAAACCGTCCACGCCCAGCGCCACCGCTTCCTTGATGAAGCGCAGCGCTTCGCGGGTGCTGGTCTCGGATACATTGGCCAGCACCGGGATCCGGCCCGCGCTGGCTTCGAGCGCGCAGCGCGTCACCGCCAGCTTTTCCTCCAGCGTCAGGGTGCTGGCCTCTCCCAGGGAACCGCAGGTCACCAGCCCATGCACGCCGTTGTCGATCAGGAAGCCGAAGTGCTTGCGCATCGCGTCGAAGTCGAGCGTTTCGTCGGCGTGGAATTTACTCGTTACGGCAGGAAACACGCCCTGCCAGCGCACGTTGCCCAACTTGATTCTCCTCGGAATGCCGGTGCCTCAATGGCGAGGTTTCGGACTGGAGGCAAGTCTAATATTCGACAAATATATTTAGTAGATATTTTTATTGAGGAGTTTCCCGAGGCGGGCTTACCCGAGGCGGGCTAACCCGAGGCGGGCTTACCCGAGGCGGGTTTTCCCGGAACGTGCGTGGAAGGAAAAGTGGCCAGCCGCGCGGGCGGCGGCTAGCCCTGCTTGCGGCCGTAGGCCCGCGAGGCGTCGCGCATGAAGGCGCCCACCGCCGTTTCGTACTGCGCGCCGCTGCGGAACGCGCCCGAATGCGAAGCGCCTTCGATCTTCACCAGCCGCTTCAGGCCGGGCGTGACGTTGTGGGCCGCCTCGTACAGTTGATCGCTCATGGTGTGTGGCACCACGCGGTCGGCGGTGCCATGCATGAACAGCATGGGCGTGCGCATCAGCGCCACCTTCTCGATTGAATCGAAGGGCTGCGTGATCAGCAGGCTGGCGCCGGGCAGCTTGCCCCATTTCATCGTCGCCAGCATCGCGCCGATGCTGGTGAAGCTGGATTCGACGATCAGGCCGGCGAACGGCGGCTGGTTGGGCCGGGACGCCAGGTCGATGGCGATGGCGCCGCCCAGGCTGTGCCCGTAGATGAAACGGCGCGACGGGTCGGGCTGGCGCCGGGCCAGCTCCCGCAAGCCGGCGACGGCGTCCTGTTGCGCGGTGGTCTCGGATGGCAGGCGCGGCGTGGACGCGCCGAAACCGCGATAGTCGATCGCCAGCACCGAATAGCCCATGCGGGTCCAGCCCTCGATGCGGAAGGCGGCGCCGTTCAGGCTCCAGCGCGCGCCGTGCAGGTAGAGCACCGTAGGTGCGTCGGCGCGCGGACTTTGCCAGTACCAGGCGCGCACGCGTTCGCCGCTGCCGACATCCAGGTCGAAGACCTCGGTGCCGGCGGCAGGTTCGCGCCACCAGGTCTGGGGCTGGGGTTCGGGCGCGAAGATCCTTTGCCGTTGCCAGGCGTCGAGCTGTGTGCAGCCGACGACGCTGGCGGTGGCGAGCACGGCGACGCCGATCAGGCGGCGGAAGGCGGGGCGGGACAAGGCGGGCATGTTTGGTATGACGGTTGGGCGCCAAGGGTGGTTCCCCAGGGCGCCGGAAGGGCGGCTAGAGCATACCCCGGGCGCGCACGGGCTCGGCGCGCGCCTGGTGTCCAAATGTACTTGCCTACTGCGTGATTGGACGCGGATCGCGCGTCAGCGCCAGCCAGGCCTGCGCCGCGTGCGACAGATAGCCGCCGCGGCGCCAGACCTGCACCATTTCCCAATCGGTGCCGGGATCGCGCAACGGCACGCGGCTGACGCCGGCGTGGGTTTCCTCGTCGGCCTTGATGCGCGGCAGGAAGGCCACGCCCAGGCCGGCGGCGACCAGGGCGACGATGAAGTCGGTCTGCCCGCTGCGCGCCGCGACGGTGGGCGTGAAGCCTGCCCGCTGGCAGGCATCCTGGATGATGCGGTTCAACGCGAAACCCGTCTCGAACAGGATGAAGGGCGTGTCGCGCAGCTCGACGAGGCCGACCGCGGCCGCGCGGGCGCGCGGATGATCGGCCGGCATCAGCGCGATCAGCGGTTCGCGCGCCACCGGCTGCCAATCGAAGTTGTCGGGCACCGGACGCAGCGTGGCGGCCAGTTCGATCTCGCCCGCCATCACCATCTCTTCCAGCCGCCGGCTGCCGTGTTCCACCAGGCTGATTTCGATGCGCGGATAGCGGCTGCGAAAGCGCGCGAACAAGGGCGCGAACAGCGAGCTGCTGCCCAGCCGGGGCAGGCCCAGGCGCAGCACGCCGCGCTGCAGGCCGCGCAGCGCATCCAGCTCGGCGCGCAGATCGTCGCGTTCCGCCAACATCGACAAGGCGCGTCGATAGACGATTTCGCCGGCCTCGGTCAGCCGGGGCGGGTAGACCTGGCGGTCCAGCAATGGCATGCCAAGCTCGTCTTCCAGCTGCTTGATCGCCTTGCTGACCGTGGGTTGCGTGGCGTGGATGGTCTTGGCGGCCTGGGAAAAGCCGCCCTGGCGGACAACCTCGACCAGGGCGCGCAAGGGGCGCAATTCCATGGGTATTCCTAAATAGAATTCTATGCATTCATCGAATTCATTTTATCTATGTGTCCGGCGGGCGTAAAACGAAAGGGCCGTAGGAATCCTCATATGTTCTTGTCCCGTCGTCTTCTATACGCGCGCATCGCCCTGCGCCGCAGCCGCCTGCTGCAAATCGGGCTTTTGATCCTGTTTTCCCTGCTTGGCCAGGTGCTGGCCGGCTGGTCCGGCCTGCCGCTGCCCGGCGGCGTCATCGGCCTGGGCCTGGTGCTGGCCTTGCTGGCTTCGCGCTTGCTGCGCGCCAGCAACCTGCAGCGCGGCGCCAGCCTGCTGCTGGGCGAGATGCTGCTGTTCTTCGTGCCGGCGGTGATGTCGCTGCTGGATCACCGCGAATTCATCGGCATGCTGGGCCTGAAGCTGTTGCTGGTGATCGTGCTGGGCACCGCCCTGGTCATGGCGGGCACGGCGATCACCATCGAGCTGTGCCATCGCTGGATGAACCGCCATGCGTCCTGAATTCCATCTGGTGTTCTGGCCGGCGGCCACGGTGCTGGCTTATGTTTGCGCGCGGTTGTCGTACCGGCGCCATGCGCGCTGGTGGACGTCGGCGCTGGTGCTGGCGCCGGCGCTGCTGCTGGCACTGGCCTTGGCGCTGCACACGGGATATCGGGAATACATGGCGGGATCGCATTGGCTCACCGCCATGCTCGGTCCGGTGATCGTGGCCTTCGCCCTGCCGCTGTACCAGCAGCGCGCGCTGATCCGCCGTTACTGGCCGGTGCTGACCGCCGGGGTGGCCGTGGGCAGCATCATCGCCGGCGTCAGCGCCTGGCTGCTGGGCGGCATGCTGGATTTGCCGGCGGATCTGCGGCTGAGCCTGCTGCCGCGCTCGGTCGCCACGCCGTTCGCGATGACGGTGTCATCGCATGTGGGCGGCGTGCCGGATCTGACCGCCGTGTTCGTGATCGTGACCGGCGTGGCCGGCGCGGCGATCGGGCAGCTGGTGCGCGGCTGGCTGCCGCTGCGTTCCGCGCTGGCGCGCGGCGCGTTGTTCGGCATGGGCGCGCACGGCGCGGGAACCGCGAAGGCCCGCGAGCTGGCGGCCGAGGAGGGCGCGGTCGCGGGCCTGGTGATGGTGATGGCGGGCCTGTTCAACGTGCTGGTCACGCCGGCCGTGGTGGCCGGCCTGCTGGCCCACTGACGGGTTTCAGCGCAGCAGGTCCAGCGCGATTGGATACAGCGAGGCCACCAGCAGCAGCGCCATGCCGACGTTGAAGGCGCGGATCGCGGCGGGCTTGTGCAAGACGCGGCGCAGCGCGGTGCCGAAGGTGACCCAGACGCCGACGCTGGGCAGGTTGACCAGCCCGCAGACCACGGTGGCGATGACCAGATTGGCGAAGAAGCTGGCCTGCGGCGTGTAGGTCGCGATGATGCCCACCGCCATGACCCAGGCCTTGGGATTGACCCACTGGAACGCGGCGGCCTGCAGGAAGGTCATGGGCCTGGCGCGGCTGACGCCGTCCTTCATCTCGCCGGCATTGGCGATCTTCCAGGCCAGGTACAGCAGATAGGCCGCGCCGGCGTACTTCAGCACGGTGTACAGCGAAGGAACCTGCTGGAACACCGAGCCCAGGCCGATGCCGACCAGGAACACCATCAGCGTGAAGCCGATGCTCACGCCGAGCAGGTGCGGAATGGTGCGGCGGAAGCCGAAATTCAGCCCGGACGTGGCCAGCATCACGTTGTTGGGTCCGGGCGTGATCGAGCTGACCAGCGCGAACAGGGCCAACGGGCCGAGCAGCGACAGGGAGGTGAGGGGCACGTCGGCCCAGCTGGCGGGGATCAAACTCATGTTGCGGTCCTTATGGGTGCCCGGCATTCGCTTACGGAAATGTCTGCGCGATGGGGCGAGCCGCCGGACGCGCACTTGCGGGTCGGCGGCATTGCTGTCACTCTACGCATAGTCATCGGTACAGTACCGGTACACTTTGGCAACTCACTTTATCAACTGGCCTGGTGGTAATCCCATGACAGTCGCTCCCGCCACGTCTTCAACCCTGCCCTGGCAGCCCGTGCGCCAGGCCGATGCCACGTTGGTGGCGCAGTTGGCCGAGGGCTTGGCCCGCCGTATCGACGAACAGGGCCTGCGCCCCGGCACCCGCCTGCCATCCATCCGCAAGATGGCCGAGCAATCCGGCGTCAGCCGCTTCACCGTGGTGGAAGCATACGACCGGTTGGTCGCTCGCGGGCTGGTGCAGTCGCGGCGCGGGGCGGGCTTTTTCGTGCGCGCCCGCAGCGGCCCCCTGGCCGCCGCCGCGCCCGCGCCTGCCAATACCCTGGCCGCGCCGGCCAGGGTGGACGTGGCCTGGCTGCTGCGCAGCATGTTCCGCGAGACGTCCGCCCACGGCATGCCGGGCGGCGCCGGCCTGCTGCCGCCGGACTGGCTGGATCCCGAAATGGTGGCGGGCGCCGTGCGCGCGGTGGGCAGGTCGGTGCGCGGCCAGCTCGTGTCCTACGGCCACCCGCAGGGCTTCCTGCCGCTGCGCCAGCAGATCGCCGCATCGCTGCAGAGCGAGGGCGTGCCCGCCCATCCCGAACGCAATCTGCTGACCACCAACGGCGTCACGCACGCGCTGGACCTGATCGCGCGGCACCTGGTCAAGCCCGGCGATACCGTGCTGGTCGAGGATCCCGCGTGGTTCCTGATTTTCGGCCGGCTGGCGGCGTTTGGCGCCCGGTTGATCGGCGTGCCGCGCGGACCGGACGGTCCGGACACGGCGCTGCTGGAACAGCTGGCCGCCGAGCACAAGCCCAAGCTCTTCATCATCAACAGCGCGGTCCACAATCCCACGGGCCATACGCTGTCGGCCGGCATCGCCTACGACATCCTGCGCATCGCGGAACGTCACGATTTCCTGGTGGTCGAGGACGATACCTACGGCGATCTGCATCCGGGCGGCGCCATGAAGCTGGCCGTGCTGGACCGGCTGCGGCGCGTGATCCTGGTGAGCGGCTATTCCAAGATGCTGGCCGCCAGCCTGCGGGTGGGCTACGTGGCGGCGCACCCCGACATCCTGCAGAAGCTGGCGGACCTGAAGATGCTGGCCGGGTTGACCTCGCCGGAGCTGGGCGAGCGGGTCATCCACCGCGTGCTGATGGAAGGCCAATACCGCCGCCACGCCGAGCGCGTCCGCGCCCGGGTCGACGAGGCCCGCCGGCGCTGCGTGCAAGGGCTGACGGCGCTGGGTCTGACCGTGCCGCGCGAACCGCATGCCGGCATGTTCGTGTGGGCCGACTGCGGACGCGACAGCGAGGTGCTGGCGCGCGAGGCGGCCGACCAGGGCCTGCTGCTGGCGCCGGGCACGCTGTTCTCGCCGTCGCAGGCGCCGTCCGCCATGGTGCGTTTTTCCGTCACGATGGTGGACCACAATGACATCTGGGCCAAGCTGGAAAAACTCTTCACGCCCGGCCTCTCCTGCAATAATAATGGGCAGCACTCCACCTGAAGGAACCGCCATGTCCGCACCGATCAAGCCCCTTACCGAGAACTTCGCCGTCGCGCCGCAGCTGGGCCCCGACGACATGGCCGACGTGGCCGCCGCCGGCTACAAGAGCGTCATCATCAACCGTCCGGATTTCGAGGGCGGTCCCGACCAGCCCACGGCCGCGGACGTGTCCAAGGCCGCTCTGGCCGCGGGCCTGCAGATCGAATACCAGCCGGTCGTCGGCAGCGCCATGACGATCGCCGACGTGCAGCGTTTCGCCGAGCTGCTGCATACCTTGCCCGGCCCGGTGCTGGCCTACTGCCGCACGGGCACCCGGTGCACCAATCTTTACGCCGCCGCCCAGCAGCTGGCTTGATCGGCGTCAAGGGCGCCAGGTTCGCTTGATGCGAACCTGGCGGGTTTTTCCGGTAGCATGGAGACTGTCCTCAAACCAGGAGCAGGCAAGATGTTCAAGAAGATCCTGATTCCCACCGACGGTTCGCCGCTGTCCGCGCAGGCCGCCAACGCGGGTATTTCGTTCGCGCGCTCCGTGGGCGCCGAAGTCGTTGCCCTGTACGTGACCCAGCCCTTCGCGGCCACCATCGGCTTTGACGGCATGGCGGCTGCCTATGCCATCACCGACGAAGACTACGAGAAGGCCTCGGCCGAGCAGGCCGACAAGTACCTGAAGCAGATCACCGATCGCGCCGACACCGCCGGCGTGAAGTCCGAGTCGCGCGCCGTGTCCAACTTCAACGTGGCCGATGGCATCGTCCAGGCCGCCGCCGACCAGGGCTGCGACCTGATCTTCATCGGTAGCCACGGCCGCAGCGGCCTGTCGCGCCTGCTGCTGGGCAGCGTCACCGCCAAGGTGCTGTCGCTGGCCAGCACCGCCGTGCTGGTGTATCGCGTCAAGGAAGACAAGAAGTAAGCGCGCGGGCGGCTTCAGCCGTCCGTCAGTGCGCCGCCCGTGCGGGCATCAAGCCCCTCCCACCGGAGGGGCTTTTGCTTGGCCGCGCGTTTCGTCCGCCCCGTGCAGCGTTCCTGTTGCTTTCCCTCTTGCAGCCTGACGCGCCGCGCGTAATATTGGCGATGCAAGTGCGGGCGCGCCGTACGCAACGCATCTGGCCGCGGCTACGCGCCCGCCGCGGCAACGCCCGGTCGGGCTTGCCGTCTTCGCCCATCTGCACACAGCAAGGGAAGAGGCCATGACTCGCAAGACGCGCATCGAGCTTTACCGCAATATCGGCATCAGCGCCCATATCGACGCGGGCAAGACGACCACCACCGAGCGCATCCTCTTCTACACCGGCATCACCCACAAGATCGGCGAGGTGCACGACGGCGCCGCCGTGATGGACTGGATGGAGCAGGAACAGGAGCGCGGCATCACGATCACGTCGGCCGCCACCACCGCGTTCTGGAAGGGCATGGCCGGCAACTATCCCGAGCACCGCATCAACATCATCGACACGCCGGGACACGTGGACTTCACCATCGAGGTCGAGCGCTCCATGCGCGTGCTGGACGGCGCCGTCATGGTGTACGACTCCGTCGGCGGCGTGCAGCCGCAGTCCGAGACGGTCTGGCGCCAGGCCAACAAGTACAAGGTGCCGCGGCTGGCCTTCGTCAACAAGATGGACCGCGTGGGCGCGGATTTCCTGCGCGTGCAGCGCCAGATCGTCGAGCGCCTGAAAGGCGACGCCGTGCCGATCCAGCTGCCCGTGGGCGCCGAGGATCACTTCGAGGGCGTGATCGACCTGGTCAAGATGAAGGCCATCATCTGGGATGATGCCAGCCAGGGCGTGCGCTTCGAGTACCGCGACATTCCGGCGAACATGCAGGCCGAGGCCGAGTCCTGGCGCGAGAAGATGGTCGAGAAGGCGGCCGAGGCCAACGAGACGCTGCTGGAGAAGTACCTGTCCGGCGAGGCCTTGACCGAAGAGGAAATCAAGCAGGGCCTGCGCGCCCGCACCGTGGCCAACGAGATCGTGCCCATGCTGTGCGGCAGCGCCTTCAAGAACAAGGGCGTGCAGGCCATGCTGGACGCGGTGATCGACTACCTGCCGTCGCCGGTGGACGTGCCGGCGATCATGGGCCACGACGAGCGCGACCGCGAGATCGAGCGCCATCCGACCGACAAGGAACCGTTCTCGGCCCTGGCCTTCAAGATCATGACCGACCCGTTCGTCGGCCAGCTGGTGTTCTTCCGCGCGTATTCCGGCGTGGTGAAGTCGGGCGACTCCGTCTACATCCCCGGCAAGGAAAGGAAGGAGAGGCTGGGCCGCATCCTGCAGATGCACGCCAACGAGCGGCGCGAGATCACCGAGGTCTATGCCGGCGACATCGCGGCGGCGGTAGGCGTGAAGGACGTCACCACCGGCGATACGCTCAGCGACCCGGCGCACGTCATCATCCTGGAACGCATGGTGTTCCCCGAGCCCGTGATCTCGCAGGCGGTGGAGCCCAAGACCAAGGCCGACCAGGAAAAGATGGGCATCGCGCTGGGCCGGCTGGCGCAGGAGGATCCGTCGTTCCGCGTGCGCACCGACGAAGAGTCGGGGCAGACGATCATCTCCGGCATGGGCGAGCTGCACCTGGAGATCCTGGTGGACCGGATGAAGCGCGAGTTCGGCGTGGAGGCGACCGTGGGCAAGCCGCAGGTGGCCTACCGCGAGACCATCCGCAAGACCTGCGACGAGGTCGAGGGCAAGTTCGTCAAGCAGTCGGGCGGCCGTGGCCAGTATGGCCATGTGGTGTTGAAGCTGGAGCCGCAGGAACCGGGCAAAGGCTACGAGTTCGTCGACGCGATCAAGGGCGGCGTGGTGCCGCGAGAGTTCATCCCCGCGGTGGACAAGGGCATCCGCGAATCGCTCAACGCCGGCGTGCTGGCAGGTTATCCGGTGGTGGATGTGAAGGCGACGCTGTTCTTTGGCTCGTACCACGACGTGGACTCGAACGAAAACGCCTTCCGCATGGCCGCGTCCATGGCGTTCAAGGAAGGCATGCGGCGCGCCGATCCGGTGCTGCTGGAGCCGATGATGCAGGTCGAGGTGGAAACGCCAGAGGATTTCACCGGCAACGTCATGGGCGACCTGTCCTCGCGCCGGGGCATGGTGCAGGGCATGGAAGACATCGCGGGCGGCGGCGGCAAGCTGGTGCGGGCCGAGGTGCCGCTGGCCGAGATGTTCGGCTACTCCACGTCCCTGCGTTCGCTGACGCAGGGACGGGCCACCTACACCATGGAGTTCAAGCACTACGCCGAGGCGCCGCGCCAGGTGATGCAGGAAGTCATCGCGGCCAAGGGCGGCGGCCGCTGATCGCGTCGCGGGCGGATCAGGCCGGGGCGGCGGCGGCTGCCGTCCGGCCGCGCCCGCGCAGCGATGCCAGGCGCACGCCCAGCAGGATCATCACGAAGCCGTAGGCGTGGAACAGCTGCGGCGCTTCGTCCAGCAGCGGCCAGGCCAGCAGCGCCGCGTAGACCGGCACCAGGAACATCGACAGCCCCGCCGTGGCCGGGCCGGCCTGGCTGATCAGCCGGCCGTACACGTAGTACGCGCCCAGGCTGGGCACGACGGCCAGGAACAGCAGCGTGGCGGCCAGGCGCGGATCGCTCCAGGCCGGCGCGGCGCCGGTCAGCGTTTCAACGGCGGCGAAGGGCGCCAGTGCCAGCGCGCCGGCGGCCATCATCACGGCCAGCTTGGCGCTGGCAGGCACCGCGGGCTGGGGCAGGCGCTTTTGCAGCACCGTGTAGAAGGCCCAGCCGGTGGCGGCCAGCAGCACCCACAGATCGCCCTGGCCGAAGGCCAGCCGCGCCAGCACATCGGCGTCGCCGCGCGATAGCACCGTCAGCACGCCGCCCAGCGCCAGCAACAGGCCGGCCACGCGCGTGGCCGGCAGGGGCTTGCGCCAGATCAGCGCTTCCAGCAGCGATACCAGGATGGGGCTGCACGAGAAGATCAGCGCGATGTTCGTGGCGCTGGTGTTCTGGGCGCCGATGTATTGCGGCGCCACCGCCACGCCCATGCCCAGCACCGCCAGGGGCAGCAGCGAGGGCAGGCCGCGGCGCAGCGCCTGGCGATGCCGGTACAGCGCGGGCGCGGCGATCGGCAGCAGGATCAGCAGCGCGATCAGCCAGCGGCCGAAGGCCAGGAAAACGGGGGGAAGGGCGGCGTCGTGGGCCCATCGGGCCGCCACCATGTTGGAGGCGAAAAGCGCGGGGGCGCTGAAAAGCATGGCCGTGCCGGCAAGGCCCAGGCCGGGGCGTGCTGCGGGTGCTGCGGTGTGAGGCATGATGTCCGGCCGCGCGGGTCGGCGCGCGGCTTGCTGCGATGAATCGCCGGTGTCCGGGCGGGGTTGTGCCGCCGCTCGGGCGCCGGATCGGACGGGCGGGGTAGTGCCCGTCTTGATGGAGAGTCTATCGGCAGATTCGCAAAATAGGTTTCCGTATTCACGCCTGATCTAGCGGATAAGGAAAATTAATATCCTCTAGAATTTGGTTTTGAAGAGATATTCTCCAAAGCAGGAGCGCCCCGCGTGTCCACGCCACCCAAAATCGATGAAACCGACCGCAAGATCCTGCGCGCGCTGCGCGCCGACGGCCGGCTGACCAACCTGAAACTGGCCGAGCAGGTCGGGCTGTCGCCCACGCCCTGCTGGAATCGCGTCAGGGCGCTGGAAGAGGCGGGCGTGATCGAGGGCTATGCGGCGCTGCTGAACCAGAAGGCGCTGGGCCTGCCGGATACCGTCATGATCGAGGTGACGCTGGAACATCACGACGATGACACGCTGGCGCGCTTTGGCGAAGAGATCACCCGCCTGCCGGAGGTGGTCGAGGCTTTCCTGGTCACGGGCGAATACGACTATCTGATCAAGGTCGCGGTCGCGGGCACCGAGGGCTACGAGGAATTCCTGCGCAAGCGCCTGTACAAGCTCAAGGGCGTGCGGCACAGCCGTTCCACGTTCGTGTTGCGGCGGCTCAAGCACACGCCGTCGGTCGAGCCGTGACGCGTGCGTCGCGCGCGCCCGGCGCGGAGCCGGGACGGTTCAGCCCAGTCCGTTCAGGAACTCGTCGATCGCGCCGTTGAAGGCCCGCGGATTACCCAGGTTCATGCCATGTGAAGAACCGGCGATATCGATGCGCCGAGCCTGCGGCAGCCAGCGCGACAGCGCATCCAGCACGGCGGGATAGGGCTGCGGGCTGAGGGCGCCGCCGATCAGCAGGGCGGGCAAGGCCAGGCTGCCGATCTGTGCGGCGGTCAGGACGGGCGGCTTTTCGTCGACCTGTCCGAACAGGGTGCCGACGTTGTCGCGCACCATTTCCTTGAACCAGGGCACCATGCGCTGCCAGGTGTTGGGGCCGGTCACCGTGTCCACGAACAGCGCCAGGCCGGTGTCCACGTCGCCTTGCCGGATCAGCGCGAGCGCTTCCTGGCGGAAGCTGCCGCGCAGATCGTCTTCGCCGGGCAGCGGCAGGCCGGGATCGGCCAGCGTCAGGCTGCGCAGGGCGTCGGGCCGCCGCAGCGCGACTTCCAGCGCGACGCGGCCGCCGCGCGAATGGCCGACGAGATCGGCGCGTCCGCCGGCCACCTGGTCGATGAACTCAAGCACGTCCTCGGCATGCTGCGCGACCGAGAAGCCGCCGCCTTCGCCGTTCCAGGCTTCCGGCCAGTACCGGCGCAGGCAGACAGCCAGCACCCGGCGGTTGCGGCCCAGCGGGCCCATCTGCGATTTCCAGTAGCGGCTGTCCGACAGCGAACCATGCACCAGCACTAGCGGGTCGCCGCTGCCATATTCGGTGTAGGACATGGCATAGCCGCCGATGATGGCGGTCTGCTGGGGCAGGACGGGTTCGGAACGCATTGGTGCAGGGTTGGGAGGGCCAGGGTCGCATTCTAGCCCGATGCGCCGCGCCCTTTGAGGCGCCGAGGCCGGAACGGCTGCTCCGTGAACTGCTGATATGCTAATTGCGGATCGCCCGCCGTCCGGCGGGTTTTTGCGAACACTCATTTGATCGGAGCTGTCCCGATGTCCCCGGAGTCCCTTGCCGCCTTGCCCGAATCCGCCCAACGTGTCGCCCGCCTCCTGCTGGAGCTGGGCCACGACAAGCCCGTGGTGGTCCTGCCGCAGACCGGCAAGACCTCGGCGGAAGCGGCGGCGGGCCTGGGCTGCGAGGTGGCGCAGATCGCCAAGTCGATCATCTTCCGCCGCGCCGCCGACAACGCGCCCGTGCTGGTGATCGCCAGCGGCACCAACCGGGTGGACGAGGCCAAGGTGTCGGCGCAGGTGGGCGCACTGGCCAAGGCCGACGCCAAGTTCGTGCGGGACATGACGGGCTACGCCATCGGCGGCGTCTGCCCGATCGGCCACGCGGTCAAGCCGGTGATGCTGCTGGATCAGGACCTGTTCCAGTACGACAGCCTGTGGGCCGCCGCCGGGCATCCGCACGCGGTGTTCAACCTGACGCCGCGACAACTGGCCGACATGACCGGCGCGCCGGTCGCGGACGTGGCGCAGCGCGCCTGACCCCGCTGGCCGCCGCGCGGCCGGGCTGTCAGTGCGGATGCGCCAACAGCCCGTCGATCAGCACCTGGCGCAGGCCCCGGCTGCAGCTTTCCACGCGTCCCTGCACCCCATAGACGGCGGCCAGCGCCTGCGGCGTGATCACATCCGCGGGCGCGCCGGCGCCCGCCAGCCGGCCTTGGTGGATCAGTACTGCCTGATCGGCATGCTGCAGGGCCGCGTTCAGGTCGTGCAGCACGATGACGCTGATCAGCCCGTGCTGCCGCGTCTCCTGCCGCAGCAATTGCATGACGTGGAACTGGTAATTCAGGTCCAGCGCCGACAGCGGCTCGTCCAGCAGCAGCACGCGCGGACGGCGGATCAAGGCCTGGGCCAGGCCCACCAGCTGCTTCTGCCCGCCCGAGAGCGCGTCCAGATAGTGCAGGGACAGGGGGGCGATGCCCAGGCGCTCCAGCAGCGCCTCGATCTCGGCGGGACTGGCCGAGGGCGCCAGTCCGTCGCCCGCGCGGGAGGCCACCAGCACAGATTCGAACACCCGCAGATGGACTTCGGCGGGCAGGCCCTGCGGCAGGTAGACGACATGGCGCGCGCGCTCGGCCGGATTGGCAGCCGTGAGGTCGCGGCCGTCCAGGCGGGCCGTTCCGGTGCGCGCGCGAACCAGGCCCGCCAGCGTCTTGAGCAGCGTGGACTTGCCGCTGCCGTTCGGTCCCAGCAGCGCGGTGAGTTGGCCCGCGGCCAGCGCGGGCAGGCTCAGCCCGTGCAGCACGTCCTGGCGGCCATAGCCGGCCTTCAGCCCGTCCACCTCGAGCATGGCGGGCGCGTGGGCGCAAGCCGTGTTCATGGCAGGCGGCGGCGCATGACCACCCACACGAAGAAGGGGGTGCCGGCCCGCGGGGGGACGGTGCCGGCCGGGGTGGTCCCGCCGGGCATCCGGGTCTTGGGCGCCCGCGAGGCGGGGGCCAGGGGGGGGGCGCCCCTCCGGGGGCCGCCGGGGACGGCATAGGGGAGGGTCCCGCCGCGCCAGCGCGGGGCGGGATGGGGCGCCACCAGGCCGATGAAGCCGATGGTGCCGACGAAAGCCACGGACAGCGCCGACAGCAGGCTGACGCGCGCCAGCGCTGCCACCCGCACGCGCCGCACGTCCACGCCGAAGCTGGCGGCGCGCTCTTCGCCCAGCCGCAGCGCGGTCAGTTTCCAGGATTGGCGCAAGGCCAGCGGCAGGGCCAGCGCCACGGCCATGGCCAGCGCGCCGGCCGACGCCCAGCTGGAGCGCGACAGGCTGCCCATGGTCCAGAACACGAGGTTCTGCAGCGCCTCGGCGCTGGCGACGAATTGCACCAGCGACACCAGCGCGTTGAAGCTGAACACCATGGCGATGCCGAACAGCACCACGCCCTGGGTGTTCATGCCCGCCCAGCGCGCCGCGGCGTCCAGCGCCAGCGCCGCCAGCGCGGCGAACAGGAAGGCGTTGCCGGCGATCAGCCAGCCCGCGGGCACGCCGGGCAGGCCCAGGTTGAGCACGATGGCCAGCGAGGCGCCGAAGGCGGCCGCCGAAGACACGCCCAGCGTGAACGGGCTGGCCAGCGGGTTGTTGAGGATGGTCTGCATCTCGGCGCCGGCCAGGCCCAGCGCGGCGCCAACCAGCGCGGCCATCAAGGCCTGGGGCAGGCGGATGTCCCAGACGATGACGCGGGTGCTGGGATCGGCTGCGGCGGGCGCGCTCAGCGCGCGCCACAGTTCGCTCCAGGACAGGGCGGAAGGCCCCGTCGTGAAGTCAGCCAGCAGCGCAATGAAAATCGCCGCCAGCAGCAGGGCGATGAGCCCTGCCCGGCGGCGCAGGATGTGCCGATAGGCGGTGACCGCGGACGCGGCTGCCGCCATTACTGCAGCAGTTGGAGACGGCTCTTGGCCGTGCCGGCGGCGGGCGCGCTGGGATAGTCGCGGACGATGCGCTGCAGCGTCGTCTTGGCGCCGGCGCGGTTGTTCAGTTCGATCTGGCTGCCGGCGATGACGAGCAGGGCATCGGGGGCGCGCGCGTTGTCGGGGGCCTTCTGGACCATGCTGGTGAGCTGCTCGATCGCGCCCTTGAAGTCCTTCAGCGCGTAGCGGCTGCTGCCCAGGTAGAACTGGGCGCTCGGAGCGAGCTGGCTGGCCGGATAGAGCGCGGTGAAGGCGGCGAAGGATTCCGAGGCTTCCTTGTACTGGCCCTTGCGGAACAGGTCGATCGCGCCGTCATAGGCGGCCTGTTCCTGCGGATCGCCGGCATTCGCGCCAGGCGGGTTGGCGCTGCCGGCCGCGCCGCCGCCCTTGGCGCCGGGCTGCTGGCGGGATACGAGTTCGAGTTGGTCGCGCAATTGGGCGACTTCCTGCTGCAAGGCCTGGATCTGGTCGGCCAGTTGCAGCCGGGCGCGCTGGTTCTGTTCGTTCTGCTGTTGCACCTGCTGGCGCAAGTCTAGGATGGCCCGGCGGGCCTCGTCGTCGGCGAAAGCCTGGACGGGAGCGGCCAGGGCGGCCAGCGCCAGACCGGCGGAGGCAATCAGGGGACGCAGGGACAGAACGTTATCGCGCATGAAAATTCCCGGGTGAAAAAAGAAACGCCGGGACGGCCGGCTGACCGTCCCGACGCGTCGTGGGGCAATCGACTATACGAAAAGCTTAGCGCTGATAAACGATATCGGCGCGGCGGTTTTCCGCGAAGTCGGCTTCCGACGTGCCACTCGACTTCGGCTTTTCCTTGCCGAAGCTGATGGTTTCGATCTGGTTGTCGCTGACGCCCAGCAGGGTCATCATGCGACGAACCGCGTCAGCGCGGCGCTGACCCAGGGCCAGGTTGTATTCGGCGCCGCCGCGCTCGTCGGTGTTGCCTTCGATCTTGATGCGTTGCTGCTGGTGCGAGGCCAGGTAACGGGCATGGGTTTCCACCAGGCTGCGGTACTGGTCCGACACCGAGTAGCTGTCGAAGTCAAAGTATACCGAGCGCTGTTGCGCCAGGATGCTTTGGGGGTTGAAGGGATCAAGGATCTGGCCAGAGGCCTGTCCTTGGCCAGCGCCTCCGCCCTGACCCGCTTTATCGTCGAGAGGGACGGAGCTGCAAGCTGCCAGGGTGGCGGCCAGAGCGGCGATGGTTAGGCTTTTGGCAATGCGCGACTTCATGATAGTTCCTTTGCAAAGAGAGTCACACGTGTTATCGGGTAAATGGGCCCCAAGTCGGTTCACGTATTTCCCCATTCAGTACCGAAAGCGTCTGCCGTACGCGGCCATCGCTCGACACACCCGCAAGCACGCTACGGCCGTTCTGCACGGCGGCGTAGAGGACTTGCATGCCATTCGGCGCGAAGCTCGGAGACTGATCGTCACGACCATCAGTCAGCAAGGATTCGGAGCCTGAGGACAGGTTCAACGAGGCGATTCGAAACGCGCCGTCGCGTCTTGCAACGTACAGCAACGTCGATCCATCGGGGGAAATTCGGGGTGAGATGTTGTAACCACCATTAAACGTGAGGCGGCGAGCATCGCCACCGTCCAGGCCGGTCTGATAGATTTGCGGCCCGCCGCTGCGGTCACTGGTAAAGATAATGGAACGGCCGTCTGGCGTAAAGCTCGGCTCGGTGTCAATCCCGGGAGAACGCGTAACTCGGCGCATATTCGAGCCGCCGGCCGCGCTGACGATGTAAATTTGCGACAACCCGTCGCGCGTCAGCGCCACGGCCAGCTGGGTGCCGTCGGGCGACCAGCCCGGGGCGCTGTTGTTGCCCTTGAAGTTGGCCACGGGCACGCGGGCGCTGGTGGCCAGGGTGTGCACGTACACGACCGGCTTGCCGGATTCGAAGCTCACATAGGCCAGCTTCGAACCATCGGGCGACCAGGAGGGCGAGATGATCGGCTCGCGCGAACGCAGCGCGACCTGGGGATTCTGGCCGTCGGCGTCGGCGACCTGCAGTTCGTAGGTCGGGCCTTGCTTGAGCACGTAGGCGATGCGGGTGGAGAACACGCCGCGAACGCCGGTGATCTTTTCGTAGATGCGGTCGGCGATCTGGTGGGCGACGCGGCGCAGTTCCTGCTCGGTGCCCGAGAACGCCACGCCGTCCAGCTGACCCTTCTTGACCGTGTCGGCCAGGCGGTAGCGCACGTCGTAGCGGCCGTCGGCGCCGCGCACGATGCTGCCATAGGCCAGGAAGTCGGCGCCCTTCGAGCGCCAGTCGTCATGCGAGATGGCCGAATCGACGTTCAGGGCGGCGCCGGCGGCGCTGATCAGGCGGAACTGACCCGTGCGGGTCAGGTCGGCGCGGATCACCTCGGCCAGGGCGCGGCCGTGGGCATCGTCCACGGCGAAATCGGCGATGGCCACCGGGTATTGGGTGGCGCCAGTGCCGGAAATGTCGACGCGCAGTTGCGCGTGGGCAGGCCGGACGGCCAGCAGGCTGGCGAACGCCAGCAGCAGCGCCAGTCCGTACGTTCGCCAGAACGCAAGGAGGGGGGCGCTTCGGCTATGGGCGGGAGTCATGATCAGCAATCTCCTGTCTATTAGTACATGCTGTACTCACCGTAGATACTCGGTTCGTAGCGGCCATTCGAAGGTTTCGGGAAGGGGTTGCAGCGGCGGATGCCGGCTTCGATCGCGCGGTCGAACGCCGGGATGCCCGAAGAGCGGGTAATCGTAACTGCGGTGACCTTGCCGTCAGAAGTATTCAACTTTACTTGGTATTCCGCCGTGGGGTTGTCAGCGCCACTGCGGGGAGGCGTCGGATAAGCGACGCCCGGCTGCACGCAGGCACGGACCTTGGCGCCATAGCCCGCGTCGCGGCCACCGGATCCGCCGGTCTGGTTGCGGTCGGCGGTGCCGCCCGGAATGCCGGCCGCGCCGAGCGCGTCGTTGCGGAAAGCGTCCTTGAGGGCCTTGTCGGCGGCAGCCTTCTTGGCGGCCTCTTCCTTGGCCTTCTTCTCGGCGGCGGCCTTTTCGGCAGCGACCTTTTCAGCCGCGGCCTTGTCGGCGGCCGCCTTCTCGGCAGCAGCCTTGTCGGCGGCGGCCTTCTTGGCGGCGTCTTCCTTGGCCTTCTTCTCGGCGGCGACCTTCTCGGCCGCGGCCTTTTCCGCGGCGGCCTTCTCGGCGGCAGCCTTGTCGGCGGCCTGGCGTTCCTGCTCCAGGCGCTTCTTTTCCTTCAGCTCGGCCTGCTTGCGCTCTTCCTCGAGGCGCGCCTTTTCCTTGGCGGCCTCGGCGGCTTCGCGCGCCTTTTCCTCTTCCTCGCGCTTCTTCTTGGCTTGCTGCAGCGCGATCTCGGGGTCGACTTCCGACTTGGGCGGCTGGACCTTGGGCTCGGGCGGAGGCGGGGGAGGATCCGGCTGCTTCTGCGGCTCGGGTTCCGGTTGCGGCTTGGGCTGCGGCTGAGGTTTGGGCGGCTCGGGCGTGGGCGGCGGCGAACCGGGCGAATTGCCGTTCGCCCAGAGCTGCACTTCCACCGGGCCGGGCGTTTCCGTGCGCCAGTTCAGGTTGAAGATCAACACGGCCAGCAGCAGCGCGTGCACCAACAAGGCCAGAAGCAGGGCTTTCCGGTTGTCATTGTTGGGCGGCGTGGCCGGGGGGCCGCTGCGGTGTCGAATGATGGGTGGCGTCATGGGCGTTGCGTGCCGGCGAGCCGGCGGGAGAGCGTCGCGTTAGCGTTTCTTCGCGGGAGCGGGCTGGTTGCCGCCGGCGGACTGGTCCACCAGCAGGCCCAGGCGGGTGATGCCGTTGGTGCGCAGCTCGTCCATGACCTTCACGACCGTCTCGTAGGGCACCTTGCCGTCGGCGGCGATGACCACCGGGGTTTCCGCGGTGATGCGCGAACGCACCTGCGCCACCAGCTCGGGGCGGGCGATGTCCTGCATCGTCGCACCAGGCTCGCGCATGCGCAGCGCGATCTTGCCGTCTTCGGAGATCTGCACTTCCAGCGGCTTGACCGGCACGTCGGAGGCGGCGCCGACCGACGGCAGCTGGATCAGGCCCGGCGTGATCAGGGGCGCGGTCACCATGAAGATGACCAGCAGCACCAGCATCACGTCGATGTAGGGCACCACGTTGATGTCGGCCTTCATGCGGCGGCCGGACCTGCCGCGCGAGCTTACCGAGGGCATTAGCGCACCTGCCGTTGCAGAATGTTCAGGAACTCGTCGACGAAGCTGTCGAAGCGGATCGACAGACGGTCGATGTCATTGGTGAAGCGGTTATAGGCGACCACGGCCGGGATGGCCGCGAACAGGCCGATGGCGGTGGCGATCAGCGCTTCGGCGATGCCGGGCGCGACCGAGGCCAGCGTGGCCTGCTGCATGTTCGACAGGCCGATGAAGGCGTGCATGATGCCCCAGACCGTGCCGAGCAGGCCGATGTACGGCGACACCGAGCCAGCCGAGGCCAGGAAGTTCAGGTGCGATTCCAGCGAGTCCATTTCGCGCTGGTAGGCGGCGCGCATGGCGCGGCGCGGGCCGTCCAGCAGGGCGGTGGCGTCGCCGCCGGAACCGCCGCCGCGGCGAGCCTTCAGGAATTCGGTCATGCCGGCGTCGAAAATGCGGGCCAGGGCGCCTTGTTCGTCGCGGCGCGAGGCCACGGCCTGCTGCAGCATGGACAGGTCGCCGCCGGACCAGAAGTCATCCTCGAAGCGGCGAGTCTGGGAGTCGGCGCGCTTGATGGCCAGGCGCTTGGCGAAGATGTAGGTCCAGGACATGATCGAGATGCCCAGGAGCATCAGCATGATCAGCTGGACCGGCACGCTGGCGTGCGAAATCAGCGAAAGCAACGACATGTCGTTGGTGGCTTGCATGGTTATTCCTGAATTGATCCCAGTTTGGCGCGTAGGTCGGCCGGCAGTTCCGCCGGCCGCATTTGAACGGCGTCGACACAGCAGACTTGGATGTTGCCTTCGGCAAGCAGTTCCCCGTCGCGTTCCGCGCGCTGCGCGAAGTGTATCGAAGCTCGGCCCAGTCGTGTGACTCGGCTGCGTATGGTAAGCAAGTCATCCAGCCGGGCCGGCTTGCGGTAGGCCATGTCCAGCGCCTTGACGACGAACAGCCGCTGCTCTGACACGGCCAGGCCGGACTGGTTGATTCCCAGATCGCGCAGCCACTCGGTGCGAGCGCGTTCGAGGAATTTCAAGTAGTTGGCGTAGAAAACCACTCCTCCAGCGTCCGTGTCTTCGTAGTAGACGCGGACCTGGAAGAGGGATTCTGGGGACTTCGGATCGGTCACGATGCTGATATGGGCGTTGCGTATTCGGGACGCGAAAAGTCCGTAGTAACTATAGGGTTAGAGCGTGTCCAGCTTTGCCAGCACTTGCTCAAGCGCGGACTGTACCGGAATCTTGACCGCTTCGGTTTCCCGACGGGCCTGCAATTCCACCACACCGTCGTTCAGGCCGCGTTCTCCAACTGTTACGCGCAGCGGCGCACCGATCAGTTCCCACTCGGCGAACATGACGCCGGGACGGGCGTCGCGGTCGTCCAGGATGACGTCCACGCCGCGCGCCAGCAGCGATTCGTAGAGCTTCTGGGCGGTGTCACGCACCGTTTCACTTTTACCCCAGCCAACCGGGCAGATCACCACTTCGAAGGGGGCGATGGCGCGCGGCCAGATGATGCCGCGGGCGTCGTGGTTCTGCTCGATGGCGGCGCCCACGATGCGGGTCACGCCGATGCCGTAGCAGCCCATTTCCAGCGTGGCGGGCTTGCCGGTCTCGTCCAGGAACGTGGCCTTGAGGGCCTCGGAGTACTTCTTGCCCAGATAGAAGACGTGTCCGACTTCGATGCCGCGCATGATGGAAAGCGTGCCCTTGCCGTCCGGCGAGGGGTCGCCGGCGACCACGTTGCGCAGGTCGGCGACCTGCTCGGGCTCGGGCAGGTCGCGGCCCCAGTTCACGCCCTGGATATGGAAGTCTTCCTTGTTGGCGCCGCAGACGAAATCCGCCATGTGGGCGACCGTGCGGTCGGCCACGACGCGGACCGGCTTGGCGGTGCCGACCGGGCCCAGATAGCCGGGCTTGCAGCCGAAATGCTCGACGATCTCGCTTTCGGTGGCGAAGCGGAAGCCCGCCAGGCCGGGCAGCTTGCCGGCCTTGATCTCGTTCAGCTCGTGATCGCCGCGCAGCATCAGCAGCCAGATCTGGACCTGGCCCTTGTCGCCTTCGGTGGCCAGGACGATGGATTTGACGGTCTGTTCCAGCGGGATGCCGAGCAGCTTGGCCACGTCCTCGCACTTGGCCGCGCCGGGGGTGGCCACTTCTGCCATGGGCTGGCGGGCCTCGCCGCGCACCGGGTACAGGTTGGGCGCCTCGGCCAGCTCGATGTTGGCCGCGTATTCGGAGTCGCTGTTGTAGACCAGCAGGTCCTCGCCGGTTTCGGCGATGACCTGGAATTCATGGCTGCGGGTGCCGCCGATGGAGCCGGTATCGGCCGCCACGGCGCGGAACTCCAGGCCCAGACGGCTGAAGATGCGCATGTAGGCGGCGTACATCGTGTCGTAGCTGCGCTGGGCGCCGGCTTCGTCGCGGTCGAAGGAGTAGGCGTCCTTCATGGTGAATTCGCGGCCGCGCATCAGGCCGAAGCGGGGACGGCGCTCGTCCCGGAACTTGGTCTGGATGTGATAGAAGTTCACCGGCAGCTGGCGGTAGCTGTGGATCTCGTTGCGCGCGATGTCGGTGATGACTTCCTCGGACGTGGGCTGCAGCACGAAATCGCGCTGGTGGCGGTCCTTGATGCGCAGCAGTTCGGCGCCGTACTGCTCCCAGCGGCCCGATTCCTGCCAGAGTTCGGCTGGCTGGACCACCGGCATCAGCAGCTCCAGGGCGCCGGCGGCGTTCATCTCGTCACGGACGATGGCCTCGATCTTGCGGATGACCTTCAGCCCCAGGGGCATGTAGGTGTAGATGCCTCCGGCCAGCTTGCGGATCATGCCGGCCCGCGTCATCAGCTGATGGCTGGCGACTTCGGCTTCGGAGGGGGCTTCTTTGAGGGTATTGAGGTGGTAGGTAGATGCGCGCATGGTTAAAGGTGGCTGCAGATACGTATAATCGACTGTAATTGTATTGAATTCGGTGGGGGTGGCCCATGCTTGATCGCGAAGGCTACCGCCCCAATGTCGGCATCATTCTCGTCAATGGCAGGAACGAGGTCTTTTGGGGCAAGCGGATCAGGGAACATGCTTGGCAGTTCCCTCAGGGTGGCATCAAGTACGGCGAAAGCCCGGTGCAGGCCATGTATCGCGAGCTCCATGAAGAGGTGGGCTTGAAGCCCGAGCATGTCCGTATTTTGGGGCGTACACGAGATTGGTTACGTTATAACGTGCCAGATCATTTCGTCCGGCGTGAGTGGCGGGGCCACTATAAAGGACAAAAGCAGATTTGGTTTCTGCTGCGCCTGATCGGACGCGACAGCGACGTATGCCTGCGCGCGACGCAGCATCCCGAATTCGACGCCTGGCGCTGGAGCCAGTATTGGGTGCCGCTGGACGCCGTCATCGAGTTCAAGCGCGATGTCTATACCCAGGCGTTGAACGAGCTATCTGCCATACTCTTCCGGCGTCATCACGAAACCCGCTACCTGCGCCAGCGCGTGCATGGCCAGCGGGCTGCTGAGAACTTGCCCGAAGGAACGGACGGTCATGCGCATATTGTTGGTTGAAGACGAACGGGACATGGCGTCCTGGCTGATGCGCGCGCTCGCCCAGAGCGGCTTCGTGCCCGACCACGCAGCGGACGCCCGCAGCGCCGAAGCCTTCATGGCCGGCAACGAGTACGACGCCATCGTCATGGATTTGCGCCTGCCGGACAAGCACGGCCTGGTGGTGCTGCGCGAAATGCGCAACCGCGACGACCGCACGCCGGTGCTGCTGCTGACCGCCCAGGGCGCGCTGCAGGACCGCGTCCGCGGCCTGAACCTGGGCGCCGACGACTTCCTGACCAAGCCCTTCGCCCTGGAAGAGCTGGAAGCCCGCCTGACCGCCCTGGTGCGGCGCAGCCGCGGCCGCCAGCATCCCCGGCTGCAATGCGGTTCGCTGTCCTACGACAGCGAAAGCCGCGCCTTCACGCTGGACGGCTCCCTGCTGTTCCTGACCCCGCGCGAGCACGCCGCCCTGGCAGCGCTGCTGACCCGCAGCGGCTATCCGGTGGACAAGTCGCAGCTGTTCGGCAAGGTCTTCACCCACGACAGCGAAGCGAACCCGGATGCCATCGAGGTGGTGCTGCACCGGCTGCGCAAGAAACTGGCGGGCAGCGACGTGCGCATCGTCACGGTGCGCGGGCTGGGCTACATGCTGGAAAGCGTGGCCGCCGCGCCCGCCGAGGGCAACTGAGCGGCGGGCCGGGACGGCCCGCGCCCCGCTTGCCAGCCGGATGACCTGCGCGTCCGGCGCCTAAAGTTTTTTCAAACAGGCGTACAGAATTCCCCGTTGGACCGGCCCGAAGGGCCTGTCCTATCTTTGTCTCCAAGCGAGGTCCTGACGGACCCGAACAAGGGGGGAGACAATGACACGCTCATCGCGCGCGGCCGCCGCCGCATTTTGCCTGTCCGCCGCCAGCGTGGCGTGGGCGACCGCGCAAGCCGCCAATATCACCGTCATGGGATACCGGGGCGCGTTCGAACAGAACTACGTCAAGGCGGTGATCGAGCCGTTCATGCAGGCGCACCCGGACATCTCGGTCGTCTACGCCGGTGTCCAGAACGCCGCCGCCGCGCTGGGCAATCTGCGCGCGCAAAAGCGTTCACCGCAGGCCAACGTCGTCATCGTCGACCTGTCGGTGGCCAAGATCGCCAGGGACGAGGGGCTGCTGGCCGAGCTGGATCTCGCCCGGATTCCCGCCTATGCCGATCTGGCCGACCTGGGCAAGGACCTGGGCGCCGCCGCGATTCCGCTGACCTACGACACCCTGACGCTCATCTACGACCGCGACGCCTTCACCGAAGCGCCCCGCAGCTGGGAGGCCTTCTGGGATCCGCAGCAGAAGGGCCGGGTGACGATTCCCGCGCAGGGCGGTGGCGACATCCAGGCCATACTCCTGACCATCATCGCCAACCGCATGGCGGGTGAGCGCGACTACAAGAAAACGATCCAGCCAGGCGTGGACAAGCTGGTCAAGCTGGCGCCTGCGGTCCAGACCTGGGAGCCCAAGCCCGACGCCTATACGTTGGTGGCCAATGGCACGTCCACCTTGTCGATTGGCTACAACGCCCGTTCCCAGTACTACTACGACCAGACGGACGGCCGTCTCCGGTCCGTCAGCCCGGTAGAGGGTTCGGCCTCGCAGATCAACGTGATCGGCGCCATCGCCCACGCGCCCGAACCGGCCGCCACGCTCGCCTTCATCCAATACGCCCTGAGTCCCGAGGCGCAGGCGAACTTCGCCCGGACCATGTTCTATGCGCCCACCAATACACGGGCCGAGGTCGACGAGGCGACCCGCGCCCGCATTCCGATGATGGATCCGGACCAGCGCGCCAAGCTCATTCCGGTGGACTGGATGAGCATCGGCGACATGCGGGAAAGCATGCTGCGGCCGTGGCGGCGCCAGATCATTCCCGCCAGCCGCTGAATGATCCGTTCGCGGACACACCGGTCCGCGCACCTTCTTCCCGTTTCTTCCTGACAGGGCGAGCAAACATGCAAATGGCGGACATGGACGCGCGGACGACGCGCGAGGCGGCCGGCACGGACGCCGGCGAACCAGCCTATCTTCAGCTTGAAGGCGTGACCAAGCGCTATGCCGGCCACCAGGCCGCGGTCGATGCGCTGCATCTGGCCTTGCCGCGCGGCAAGTTGCTGGGCCTGCTGGGCCCGTCCGGCTGTGGCAAGACCACGACCCTGCGCATGATCGCGGGCCTGCTGTCCGTGACGTCCGGTCATATCCGGGTGGGCGGCGACGATATCTCGCTCAAGCCGCCGCACCAGCGCGACATCGGCCTGGTGTTCCAGAACTACGCGCTGTTCCCGCATATGTCGGTGGCGCAGAACGTCGCCTTCGGCCTGGAAATGCGCGGCATGGGCAAGTCGGACATCCAGGCGCGCGTGGACGAGGCGCTGGAGATGGTGCGCCTGCCCGGATACGGCCCGCGCAGACCCAGGGAAATGTCCGGCGGGCAGCAGCAACGGGTGGCGCTGGCCCGCGCGCTGGTCATCCGGCCGCGCATCCTGCTGCTGGACGAGCCCCTGTCCAACCTTGACGCCAAGCTGCGCGACGAGATGCGGCTCGAGATCCGCGACATCCAGCAGCGGCTCGGCATCACCACGGTGTTCGTGACGCACGATCAGGTCGAGGCCTTGACCATGTGCGATGTGGTGGGCGTGATGGCGGGTGGCCGGCTGGCGCAGCTGGGCACGCCCCAGGATATCTACGAGCGGCCCGCCACGTTGTTCGTCGCCGATTTCGTCGGCCGCACCAACGTGCTGGACGGGGTGATCGAAGCGGAGGGCGCGGTGCGCCTGGGAGACGGCGTGTATCGCTGCGACACACGAGGCCTGCGGCGCGGCAGGGCCAAGATTGTCATCCGGCCGCACCGTGTCCACGTCACCAGCGACAGGGACCGGTCGCTGGTTAGCGTGGCAACCAACAGCGCTCATGGCAGCGTGCGGCATGTGACCTATATCGGGGATGTCGTGCAGTACGGCATCGATATCGGCGTTGCCGAGCTGAAGGCGGAAGTCCATACCGCCAGCGGCGGTCACAAGGTGGCCGTGGGCGACAAGGTGCTGTGCGAGTGGACGCCGCAGGACATGATCGTTTTCGAAGGCGAGACACGATGAGCGCGCTTGCCGATACGCTCGCGCGCCGCGCCGGGCAGCCCCGCTTCGCCGTCGTCGCGTTGGCCTTGCTGGCGCCGATGGCCGTCGTCAACCTGGCCGTCTTCCTGTTGCCCGTATTCCGGCTGGGCCAGATTTCCTTCATGGAAAGCCGCGCCGGGGTGCTGACGGGGGAATATTCCCTGGCCAGCTATGCCAGCTTCCTGACCGACCGCTTCAGCCTGGAGCTGCTGGGCAATTCCCTGTTCCTGTCGCTGCTGGTGACCTTCCTCACGCTGTGTTGCGCGTATCCGATCGCGCTGTTCCTGCACAGGCTGTCTCCCGCCCGGCGCAATCTGTTGTTCGTGATCACGGTGTCGCCGCTGCTGGTCAGCGCGGTCGTCCGCACGTATGGCTGGATGGTCATCCTGGGCGATCAGGGCCTGGTCAACAGCCTTCTGTTGTCGGCCGGGCTGATTGCAGCGCCAGTGCGGCTGGTGAACGGCTGGATCGGCGTGACCGTCGGCCTGGTCGAGGTGTTGATTCCCTATATGGCGCTGTCGCTCATTTCCGGTTTCGGCCGGCTCGACGCGCACCTGGAAGAGGCCGCCGCGTCGCTGGGCGCCAATGCCTGGCGGCGCTTCTTCCGGGTGGTGTTTCCGCTGACCATGCCGGGCGTCGCGTTGGGCTGCCTGTTGTGCTTCGTGCTGTCGATGTCCTCGTTCATCACGCCCAAGCTGCTGGGCGGCGGCCGGGTGTTCCTGCTGGCCACCGAGATCTATGACCTGGCGGTCATCCAGCTGGAATGGCCCAGGGCGGCCGCCACGTCGGTCATCGTGCTGCTGCTGTTCGGCATCGCCCTGGCGTGCTACGCGCGCATCGCGCGCCGCGCCGACTGAGAAGGAGAGCGTCCATGATTGGAAAAATCACCGTCCCCTTCCGGATCCTGGTCCTGTGCCTGTATCTGTTCCTGCTCGGGCCGATGCTGATCGTCGTGCCGCTGTCGTTCAGCAATGACAGCTACCTCGTCTTTCCGCCGCAAAGCTGGGGTGTGCGCTGGTATGTCGCCATGTTCAGCCATGACAGGCTGCTGCAGGCGTTTCGGGTCAGCCTGGCCATCGCCGCCGCGGTGACGGTGCTGTCGCTGGCCGTGGGGGTGCCGGCGGCCTATGCCCTGCGTCGCTGGCGCTTTCCGGGGCGCGACGCGCTGCTGAGCCTGTTCACCGCGCCGTTGCTGCTGCCGTCCATCGTGCTGGGGCTGGCCATCCTGCTGGTGTTCGCCAACGCCGGGTTGCTGGGCACCTATGCCGGGCTGGTCGCCGCCCACCTTGTCGTCACCACGCCCTATGTCATGCGCATCATGACCACGGCGTTCGCCACGCTGCCGCCATCGGTGGAAGAGGCTGCGGCCATGCTGGGCGCGCCGCCGCTGACGGTGTTCCGTCGCGTCACCTTGCCGCTGCTGGCGCCGGGTTTCGTCGCCAGCGCCGCGCTGTCGTTCCTGATCTCCTTCGACGAAGTCGTGATTTCGCTCTTCATCACCGGGCCGCGCTTGAAGACGCTGCCCGTCGAGATTTTTGACTACGTGGAGAGCCGGACGGATCCGATGACCGCCGCCGTCTCGGTCATGTTGATCGTCGCCACGCTGTGCGTCGTGTTCCTCATCGAGCGCACGCTGGGCCTGTCCCGCACGCTTGGCAAATGAATGCCTTTCTTCATCCGCCCTTTCAATGGAGCAGCAGCCAAATGGAAAACATCGCTTTGTGGATGTCGCAGCCGCATCACGGCTATCTTGAAATCGCCCGGACGCTGGGCGTGAAGTCGCTGGTCCTGGAGTTGGAGCACGGCACCTTCGACCTGTCGACGCTGGACCAGTTCCTGGCGTACACCAAGGCGCTGGGCATGCCGGTTCTCACCAAGATCCTCGCGCCGAACGCCGAGTCCATCCAGCAGGCGCTCGACTTCGGTTCCGACGGCGTGATCGTGCCGCATCTGCTGGGCGTGGAGCACGCCCGCGCCGTGACGCGCGCCGCCAAGTACCCCTTGCTGGGCGTGCGCTCCTACACCAGCGGCAGGGTGTTCGGCTATGCGCGGCCGGCCAGCGATGCGTTCGACCGGGAAAACGCCCGCAGCAAGTGCTACGCCATGATCGAAACGGCGGAAAGCCTGGTCGATGTCGAACGGATCATCGCGCTGGATACGGTGGACGGGCTGTTTCCCGGCCCGTCCGACCTGGCGTTGGCGCGTGGGCGCGGCGCCTATGCATTCAACGACGCGGACCGGGCCGACCTGCGGCGCATCGCCAAGGCCGCGCGCGACGCGGGAAAGCCCTGGGTCATGCCCGCCTGGACCGCGGCCGAACGCCAGTTCGCGCGGGAGGAGGGCGCGTCCCTGCTGGTGATCGCGACACAGACGATGACCGTGCGCGCGGGCATCGCCAGCTTCATCGACGCCGTCAGGCGGGAAGGCGTCGCCGCTTGAGCCACCCCCACCGATCAGACAGGAGAACCGCAATGAAAGTCAGCCTGGTGCAAACCAATCCGCAACCCGACCGCGCACGCAACCTGGACGAGACGCGCGCCCTGATGGAAGAGGCGTACCGCGCGGAAGGTCCGGATCTCATCGTATTGCCGGAATACTTCGAGGCCTACGGCCTCAGCGTCGCCGAAAAGCTGGCCATGGCCGAGCCGGTTGGCGGCGCAGCCTACCGGATGGCCAGCGATTTCGCCCGCGAGCACCGCGTGTTCGTCCATGCCGGCACCATCATGGAAAAGGTCGAGAACGAGGCGCGTATCTGGAACACGTCCTTCGTGTTCGATCGATCGGGGCGCGAAGTCGCCGCGTATCGCAAGATCCACATGTTCGACATCGTCGCGCCGGACGGTTCGGTCTACCGGGAGTCCGACTCCGTCAAGCCGGGCGGGGAGATCGTGACCTATGACATCGACGGCCTGAAGGTCGGCTGCGCCATCTGCTACGACATCCGCTTCGCGGAACTCTTCCTGCGCCTGGCGAAAGCGGGCTGCGACCTCATCGTGCTGCCGGCCGCGTTCACTTTGCAGACCGGCAAGGACCACTGGGAGGTGTTGGCCAAGGCGCGCGCCATCGAGACGCAGGCCTATTTCATTGCCTGCGGCCAGACCGGCGCGGTGACGGTCGACGGCGAGCGGCGCGCCTGCTACGGGCATTCGCTGGTGTGCGACCCCTGGGGCCACACCATCGCGCGCGTGTCGGACGGCGTGGGCCTGGTCAGCACCCGGATCGACCGGGGCCAGATCGCCCGTGTGCGCGGCTTGATCCCGATGGCGCAACACCGCCGCCTCGCTTGCGGCTAAGGAGACCGGCATGTACACCATACGCGATATGCCCGAGCCGGTGGCGGCCGAGGTGCTGGCCCTGCTGGCCGGCGTGGAGACCGCCACGGTCGGGCACTGGCGCTTGCAGGGCTTCATGCACCGCGCGATCCAGCCGCTGCTGCCCGGCGGCCGACGCGTCGTCGGCACGGCGGTGACGCTGGCCATTGCCGGCCCGGATTCGACGCTGCTGCATCATGCGGCCGGGCTGTTGCGGCCCGGCGATATCCTGGTGGTCGATCGCCTGGGTGACGACAAGTATGCGTGCTGGGGCGGCGGCGTCACCGTGGCGGTCAAGGCGGCGGGCGCCGTTGCCGGCATCGTCGATGGCCCTTGCACCGATCTGGCCGAGATCATCGCGTCTGATTTTCCGATCTGGGCGCGCGGCCTGGCTCCCATTACCACCCGCATCTACGACCTGGGCGGCGGCATGAACGTGCCGGTGAGTTGCGGCGGCGCCGTGGTCATGCCCGGTGACGCGATCCTGGCCGACGAAAGCGGCGTGCTGGTGATTCCGCGTGATGAAGCGCTGGCCGTGGCCGAGCAGGCACTGACGATGCAGGAGCGGGGCAGGGAGCGCGAAGCCTCGGTGCGCGATGGCCGCGCGCTGCTGGGAGTGCTTTCGGGCGCCAGCGTCAAGGTGCGGGCCAATCTCACGAAGCGCTGAAGCCCGGATGCGCGCCGGAGGCGGGTATTTGTCCTCTTGCCCGCGGATCGGATTGCCTATAAAAGACCCTGGTGTTTTTATGAGGACGGCCATGATCCTATCGCCTCGCGGGATGCCGGAATCGCATGAATATCCGCTTTCTCGAAACGATGATCTGGCTGTCCGAGCTGAAGAACTTCCGCGCCACGGCCGAACGCATGAACATGACGCCGGCGGCGATCTCCAATCGCATCGCCGTCATGGAGCAGGAGCTGGGCATCCGGCTCTTCGAGCGCGATGTGCGCGAAGTCCGCCTCACCCATGAGGGCATGCTGTTCGTCGAGGGCGCGCGCGATATCGTCGCGCGCTACGGCGGCCTGTTGACGGCGGTCCGGCCGGCGGCCACGGTCGAGGACACGGTACGGATCGGCCTGGTGCCGAGCATGGCGTTCACCTTGCTGGCGGGCATCATGGAACTGCTGCGCAGCAAGTTCCCGCATATCCGCGTGGCCCTCACCACGGACACGTCCGGTCCGCTGGCCGAGCGCCTGGAGCGGCGCGAGCTGGACCTGGTGCTGGGCCTGCCGGGGCCGAGGCGCGAGCTATACCGCGTGCTGGACCTGTGTACGTTCGGCATGTTCTGGATCGCGCATGGCGCCATGGAGGTCAGTGAACAGACGCTGGGCAAGGACGATCTGCTGAGCCATCCCATCATTTCCTACGAGATCGGGATGTACAACCATGGCCGCCTGGTGGAATACCTGTCCGAAAGCGGGTTCGAGCGTTCGCTGGTCCACTACTCCAATTCCCTGGCCACCACCGTCTGCATGATCACGGCGGGGATCGGCATCGCGGTGTTGCCCCCCATCGTTCTCCAGAACGAACTGCGCAACGGCACGCTGCGCGTGCTGAACGTCAAGCCGGCCTTTCCGCCCACCAGCTATTGCGCCTACTACCTGGAAAGCCCGTCCTCGCGCCTGGCGCCGCTGATCGCGTCCATTGCCTACGAGGTCGCGACCCAGTTCTGTTCGCTCTATGACGACGCGCTGGTCTGTCAGCAGGAAAGCGCCGTGGATCTCGGGCCGCTGGCCTGAAAGATCTCCGTGGCGGATTCGCGCCGGCGAAGGGCGCCAGTGCCATAATTGCGCTTTCCGCCAGAAGGCGGGCTTCCGTTCCAACAGCAGGCCGGTGGTGAGAGAACCCATATCCGATTCCGACGCATCCGACGCCGCGGGCGCGCGCCCATCCCGACCGCCACGGATCGGCATCCGGGCGCTGCTCATCATCCTGCTGCTGCCGGGCGTGATCGCGCTGCTGGTCATCGACAGCCTGTACGACTACCGCACGCTGGCGGCGATCACCAACGAGGCCTACGACAGCGCCCTGGTGGAGCCCGCCCGGGTGCTGGAAAGCAGCCTGGAGTTCACGCCCGAGGGCAATCTGCAGGTGGCGACGCCGCTCTACGCTCAGGTCATGCTGGAATCCCGCGCCGGCCTGCGCAAGTACTTCCGCATCGAGGAAATCAATCCGCCGTTGCCCGACGGCGCGCCGGTTCCCACGGAGCAGGGCAAGACCTTGCTGGGCATGCCCGAGATGCCGCGTCCGCCCGAATGGCCGCGTTCGAACGGCCTGCCCATTTTCTACGACAGTGTGTACCGCAACGATCCCGTGCGTGTGGTGGCCGTGGTGCGCGACCTGTACTACCAGGGCATGCACCGGCAGGTGCTGGTGATGGTGGCGGAAAGCACGGGCAAGCGCATCGAGGCCGAGAGCAACGCGCAGCGCCAGGAAATCCTGCGCGACGCGCGCATGCTGGCGCTGGTGGCGCTGCTGGTCTGGTGGGGAGTGTCCTGGGCGCTCAAGCCGCTGCGCCGGCTGCGCGCCGACATCCGCGGCCGCCGTCCGGATGACCTGACGCCGCTGGACGCGGCGCGCGTGCCGAGCGAAGTGGCGCCGCTGGTCGATGCCGTCAATCACCACATCGCGCGCTATCGGCGGGTGCTGGACGAGCAGTCGCAGTTCCTGGCCGACGCCTCGCACCAGCTGCGCACGCCGCTGGCGATCATGCTGACGCAGGCGCAATACGCACTGCGCGAGCGGGATCCGGCACGCGCGCAGGAAGGCCTGCGGGCCATCGTCGGCCAGCTGGGGCGCACGCGCCGGCTGACCGAGCAGCTGCTGTCGCTGGCGCACGCCAACCAGGCCGAATCCCTGCCGCGCCAACTGCTGGACATGAACGACGTATCGCGCGAAGTGGTGCTGAAGTATCTGCCGCTGGCGCACGAAAAGCAGCAGGACCTGGGCTGGAGCTGCGCCGACGCCGAGGACGGCGTGGATGCGTCGTTGCCCGTGTCCGGCAGCGAGGCCGAGTTGCACGAGGCCTTGTCCAACCTGGTTCACAACGCGATCCACTACGCGCCTGCCGGCGCGCGCATCACGGTCTCGGTCGGCCGGACCAACGGCCGCGTCGAAGTCGCCGTGTCCGACAATGGGCCGGGCCTGGATCCGGAGCTGCGCGCGCGCGCCTTCGCGCGTTTCGAGCGTGTCGGCACGGACCGGCCGGAGGCCGCCTCGTCGGGTTCGGGCCTGGGCCTGGCGATCGCGCGGGCCTATGCGCGCCGTAACGACGGCGACATCGAGCTGCGTGACGGAGAGCCCAACGACCAGGGCGGCGTCGGCCTGGCGTCGGTGCTGTGGCTGCCGTTGGCGCCGACGGTGTCGCCATACCCCCGCGCCGTCGAGATCGAACTCAAGGGCGATCAGTAACCCCCCCTGTTTTTCCTCCGGCTTTCAAAGGGCTGGCGTCCGTGCTCAGGGATTACCCCTGGATTCAGGGGCGCGACAGCGGATGGAAAGCGGATTCGCAGCTTGCTTGCGTAACCTGACTTCCAGCCTGCAGCAATGGGCTGGGCGCCGCGCATTTCGGACGGCGTCTCAAGGACCGGCACGGGTCCTGCTTGAGGAGGATGGAAGTGCAGAAAACAATCAACAGAAAAGACTATTACGGGGGCGCCCTGATGGTCTTGATCGGGCTGGGGGCGATCTACGGCGGCAGCGACTACCACATCGGCACCCTGAGCCACATGGGGCCGGGGTTCTTTCCCGCCGCGTTGGGCGGCCTGCTCGCACTGACAGGCGTGCTGATCGCCATTTCCGCGCGTTCCAGCACGCCGTCCGAGCCTGTGCCGGGCGAAGCCCACAGCCATAGCCTGCCCGACCTGCGCGGCAGCGTCTGCATCCTGCTGGGCACCTTGGCGTTTCTGGGCCTGGGCCACTACGGCGGCCTGCTGCCGGCGACCTTCGCCATCGTCTTCATTTCCGCACTGGGCGACCGCAACAACACGATCAAGCAGGCCCTGGTGCTTGCCTTGGGCATGTCGGTGATCGCGGTCGTGGTCTTCTGGTGGGCGCTGCAATTGCAGCTGCCGCTCTTTCGCTGGGGTTGACGCGCCATGATCTCGCAATCCTTGATGGACCTCTGGTACGGCTTCGGCGTCGCCTTCCAGTTACACAACCTGATGTGGTCGTTCTTCGGCGTGCTGGTGGGCAACCTCATCGGCGTGCTGCCTGGCATGGGCGCGCTGTCGGCGATCTCGATCCTGCTGCCGCTCACCTATGTGATGCAGCCGGTGCCGGCCATCCTGATGCTGGCCGGCATCTTCTACGGTTCGCAGTACGGCGGCGCCATCGGCGCGATCCTGCTGAACCTGCCTTCGCACCCGCCGCACGCGGTCACCTGCCTGGATGGCTATCCGCTGACCAAGCAGGGCAAGGGCGGCACCGCGCTGGGCATCACCATGATCTGCTCGTTCTTCGCGGCATCGGTGGGCATCATCGTCATGATCTTCGCCTCGCCGCTGCTGGTGGAGGTGGCGTTCAAGTTCGGACCGACGGAGATTTTCTCCATCATGCTGCTGGGCCTGCTGGCCGGCGCCACCATGTCTCGGGGTTCGCCGTTGAAGGGCGTGGCGATGACGCTGTTCGGCCTGATGTGCGGCGTGGTCGGCACCGACGTGAACACCGGCACCATCCGCTTCTCGTTCGGCCTGCTGGACCTGTCCGACGGCCTGGAGCTGGTGGCGATCTCGATGGGCCTGTTCGGCGTGGCCGACTTCCTGATGAGCGTGAACCGCATGACGATCATCGGCAGCGGCGCCAAGCTGCGCCTGCGCGACATGCGGCCCAGCAAGCAGGAACTCAAGACCGCGTTCATGCCGATGGTGCGCGGCACGCTGGTGGGCACGCTGTTCGGCGCCATGCCGGGCACCGGCCCCACCATCACCACCTTCGTGGCCTACGCGCTGGAGCGCAAGATCTCCAAGACGCCGGAGAAATTCGGCACCGGCATGATCGCGGGCGTGGCCTCGCCCGAGGCGTCCTCGCACTCCAAGACGCAGGTGGACTTCATCCCCACCATGAGCCTGGGCATACCCGGCGACGCGGTGATGGCGCTGATCCTGGGCGCGCTGCTGATCCAGGGCATCCAGCCCGGTCCGCAGCTCATCACCGAGCATCCGGACATCTTCTGGGGCCTGATCGCCAGCTTCTGGGTCGGCAACGTACTGCTGATGGTGCTGAACGTGCCGTTGATCGGCGTCTGGGTGAAACTGCTGCAGGTGCCTTACCGCTACCTGTTTCCGTCGGCCCTGTTCTTTATCGCGGTCGGCGTATTCAGTACCCAGAACAGCCTGTTCCAGATCTGGGAAGTGCTGGCGTTCGGGGTGATCGGCGCCGTGCTGATGACACTGGAGTTTTCGGTGGCGCCCATTCTGCTGGGCTTCGTGCTCGGCCCGATGGTGGAAGAGAACTTCCGGCGCGCGCTGCTGCTGTCGCGCGGCGATCTGATGGTGTTCGTCCAGCGGCCCATCAGCGCCTGGTTCATCGGCGCCAGCGCCTTGCTGATCCTGCTGCAGGTCTGGGCCTTCCTGCGTCGTGGCAAGTCCAAGGACAAGCCCGAAGTCGCGCCAGCGGCCTGAAGCGGTTCGAGGCGGCAGGGAAGACGGCCCGGCGGAGTATTCCGCCGGGCCGTTTGATTTGTGCGGCACCTTGCCGCATGCTTGCACCTTGCCCATTGCTCAGCGCTGGACGATCCTTCATGCACATTCTCTTCGCTTGTCCGCTACACGATCCCGACGCCTGGGTGCCGCGCCTGCAGGCGGCCATGCCCGGTTGCCGCATTTCCGTATGGGACCCGGAAGGTCCGCCTTCCGGCGCCGAGGCCGCCCTGGTCTGGCGTCCGCCGGCCGAGTTGTTCGCGCATGAGCCGGGCATCAGGACGCTGTTCAACCTGGGCGCGGGCGTGGACGCGCTGCTCAAGATGAAAGAGATTCCGCCGCAAGTCCGCATCGTGCGGCTGGAAGACGCCGGCATGTCGGTGCAGATGGCCGAGTACGCGTTGTATGCGTTGCTGCGCGTGTCGCGCGATTTCCAGGCCTTCGACGAAGCCCAGGCGCGTCAGCATTGGGACACGCGCGAAGGCACGCGCCCGGCGGATTGGCCGGTGGGCGTGCTGGGATTGGGCCAGGTGGGCGCGCGCGTGGCGCAGACCTTGGCCGGGTTCGGCTATCCGGTGGCTGGCTGGTCGCGCACGCCGCGGGATCTGCCCGGCGTGCAATCCTATGCCGGCGAGCAGGCGCTGTCGGCGTTCCTGGCCCGCACCCGCTTCCTGGTGAACGTGCTGCCGCTGACGCCGGATACCGTGGGTATTCTCAACCGCGATACCTTGTCGCAACTGTTGCCGGACGCGCACCTGGTCAACGTCGGCCGCGGCGACCACCTGGTCGAGGAAGACCTGGTCGAGATGCTGGAAGAGGGCGAGATCGCCGGCGCCACGCTGGACGTGTTCCGCACCGAACCCTTGCCGAAGGACCATCCTTTCTGGCGCGATCCCCGTGTCCATGTGACGCCGCACATCGCCGCGCGCACGCTGCGCGACGAGAGCATCGCCCAGATCGCGGCCAAGGTCGCGCAGCTGATGCGCGGCGAGCCGATCAGCGGCGTGGTGGAACGCAATCGCGGGTATTGATAGCCCACCCCCGAAGCGCCTTTGGCGCTTCCCCCTCAAGGGGGTATACCTGCGGACCGGCTGAGCCGGATCCGCGGTATCCCGATGTGGCGGTGCCCGCGTCATGCGACAGGCTCGGTTTCTCTACGCTGCCGCCACCGCCGGCGACGGGGCGCGTTCCAGCCGTTGGTAGGTGGCGGGGATGCGTTGCGACAGGAAGTCCAGCAGCGTGCGCACGGCGGGCATCATTCCGCGCCGCGACGGGTAGATGCAGTGCACGATGCCTTCGGGCGACTGCCATTGCGGCAGCACGGGCACCAGCTGGCCGCGGCGCAGTTCCTCTTGCGTGGCGATGGACGGCAGCAGCGCAATGCCGCGCCCGCGCACCGCGGCCTCGACCAGCACGATGAAGTCGTTGCAGGACAGCTGCGGCTTCAGCTCGATATGGACCTCTTCGCCCTTGTCGTTGCGCAGCGGCCAGCGCACCTCGTGCTGCGGGTCGCTGAAGCTCAGCGTGGTGTGGGCGGCCAGGTCCTGGGGCGTATCCGGCGCGCCGTGGCGTTGCAGGTAGCCGGGGCTGGCGACCAGCGTGCCGCGCGCGGTGCCCAGGTGGCGCACGACCAGTTCGGCGTCCGTGTCGAGCTTGGTGCGGACCCGCAACGCCAGGTCCACGCCTTCGCTGATCAGGTCGACGCGCCGGTTGGACACCAGCAGTTGCACCGAGATCGCGGGCCAGGCATCGAGGAATTCGGGCAGCAGCGGCGCCAGGATGTCCTGGGCGATGGACACTGGGCAACTCACCACCACCGGCCCGGCGGGCTCGGATTGCAGCTGACGCATGGCGTCGTCGGCGGCGCGTGCCGACGCGGCCATTTCTTTGCAGTAGTGCAGATAACGCTCACCCGCCGCCGTCAGGCGCAGCCGCCGCGTGGTCCGCTGCAGCAGGCGCACGCCCAGGCTTTCCTCCAGATGTGAAATGCGCCGCGACAGGCGCGACTTGGGAATGTCCAGCGCCCTGGCCGCGGCGCTGAAACCGCCTTGCTCGACGACTTGGGAAAAGTAGTACAGGTCATTGAGATCTTGCATGATTGTTCTAAGTTTGGAACGAACAGTTCATGTTAACCGGGTTTATGTTGCTAATGATGCCCGCTACAGTGACGCCATGTGTTCGGGATCTGCCACCGCCCGCCGGGCGGCGAGCCAGACCGGCCCGGGCCCTGCGTCGCAGGGCCTGCGCTTGCAGACCCTGGCGACCCGCGGCATGGCGGGGCAATTACGGAGATATTTGCAATGAAAACCCTGGTGATTCTTTCCTCGATTCTCGGCGACCGTTCCAAGAGCCGGCAACTGGCCGACCACATGGTTGCGCGCATCAAGCAGACGGATCCGAGTGCATCCATCACGTTGCGCGACATCGGCGCCGAACCCATCCCTTACTTCGACGGCGCCACCGCCGGCGCGCTGTTCACGCCCGCCGACGCCCGCAGCCTGGAGCAGCGGCGCATCGTCGAACTGAGCGACAAGCTGGTGGCGGAACTGATGGCCGCCGACCGCATCGTGTTCGCCGTGCCTGTGTACAACTTCAATCTGCCGGCGCAATTCAAGAGCTACCTGGACTACCTGGCCCGCGCCGGCGTCACGTTCCGTTATACGCCGGAAGGCGTGCCCGAAGGGCTGGTCAAGGGTAAGCAGGTGTTTGTGCTGAGTGCCCGGGGCGGCAAGGCCGAAGGCACGCCGTCGGACACGATGACGCCCTATCTGCGCCAGATGCTGGCTTTCATGGGGATGACGGATGTTACGTTTATCGCGGCCGAAGGCTTGGCGATGGGCGAGCTGGCCGCGATGGAAGGTCTGGCCCTGGCCAAGCAGCGCATCGACGAGTCGGTGCCGGGTGCGGTCCAGCCGGCCTTGCAGGCGGCTTGAGCGATGTCCGTCATGTCGCGTGCTACCGCGTCCACGGGGCGTTCTTCCTGACGCGATCGGCAATGAAAAAAGCGGGCCGCAGGCCCGCTTTCGCATGGACGCAGGCGCGGCGTCAGTCGCGCAGGCGCTTGACCAGGCTGGACGTATCCCAGCGGCCGCCGCCCATTTTCTGCACGTCGCCGTAGAACTGGTCCACCAGCGCGGTCAGGGGCAGCCGGGCGCCGTTGTTGCGCGCTTCCGCCAGCACCAGGCCCAGGTCCTTACGCATCCAGTCCACCGCGAAGCCGAAGTCGAATTTGTCGTCGACCATGGTGCCGCCACGGTTTTCCATCTGCCAGCTTTGCGCGGCGCCCTTGCTGATGACGTCCAGCACCAGCTTCATGTCGAGGTCGGCCGCCTGGCCGAAGGCCACGGCCTCCGACAGGCCCTGCACGATGCCTGCGATGCAGATCTGGTTGACCATCTTGGCAAGCTGGCCGGCGCCGGGGGCTCCCACCAGCGTGACGGCGCGACCGAAGGCCTGGGCCACCGGCTTGATGGCGTCGAAGACGGCTTGTTCGCCGCCGCACATGATGGTCAGCGCGCCATTCACGGCGCCGGCCTGGCCGCCGGAAACCGGCGCGTCGATGAAGTTCAGTCCCAGTTCCTTGGCTTGCACGTACAGTTCGCGAGCCACGTCCGCCGAGGCAGTGGTGTGGTCGACGAAGACCGCGCCCGGCGCCATGCCGGCGAACGCGCCGTCCGGGCCCAGCACCACGCTGCGCAGGTCGTCGTCGTTGCCGACGCAGGCGAACACGATCTGCGCACCGGCGACCGCTTCGCGCGGCGTGGCGGCATGGCGGCCGCCGAATTCTGAGGCCCAGGCCTGCGCCTTGGCGGGCGTGCGGTTATAGACGGTGACGTGGTGGCCGGCGCGCGCCAGATGGCCGGCCATGGGCAGGCCCATGACGCCCAGGCCGAGGAATGCGACTTTCTGAGCCACGACCGCGTCGTAGCTCTTGGTACCGATCGATGCCATGCAGGGAACTCCGGTTGTTTTCAACCGCAACGTTACCGCAATAGCGGGGCAATCAAAAGCCGGCGGCAAGCCCGTCGCGCCGGCTGTCGCTGGCGCTGACATAACCGTCCACGGCGGGGTCGCCCAGACGCCAGATGAACTGGCCGGAACCGAAGTCCATGTAGGGGTCGTCCAGCCCTTCCAGGACATGGCCGCGCGCGCGCAGTCCTTCGGCCATGCTCGCGCCCAGGGCGGGCTCGACGTCCACGGTCAGGCCGCTGTTCCATTTCCAGCGAGGCGCGTCGCAGGCCGCCTGCGGCTGCTGGCCGTAGTCCAGCATGCGCACCAGGGTCTGCAACTGTCCCTGGGGCTGCATGTTGCCGCCCATGACGCCGAAACTCATCACCGGCGCGCCGTCGCGCATCAGAAAGCCCGGGATGATGGTGTGGAAGGGCCGCTTGCCGCCGGCCACCACATTGGGATGCTCGGGATCCAGGCCGAAGCAGTAGCCGCGGTTCTGCAGGCTGACGCCGGTGCCCGGCACCACCACGCCGGAGCCGAAGCCCATGTAATTGGACTGGATGAAGCTCACCATCATGCCGCTGCGGTCGGCGGCGGTGAGGTAGACCGTGCCGCCCTGGGGCGAATGGCCGGAGCCGTAGGCCTGGGCGATATTCGGATCGATGAGCCGCGCCCGCGAGGCCAGGTAGTCGGCCTGCAGCATCTGTTCAGGCGGTATCTGCATGTGCCGCGCGTCGGCCACGTGGGCGTAGACGTCGGCGAAGGCCAGCTTCATGGCCTCGATCATCAGGTGCTGCGTTTCCGGATGGTCGACGGGACGCGAGGCCAGGTCGAAATGCTGCAGGATGCCAAGCGCGATCAGCGCCGCGATGCCTTGCCCGTTCGGAGGAATCTGGTGCAGCGTGTGGCCGCGATAGGCCTGGCTGATGGGCGTAACCCATTCGGGCGCGTAGTTGCGCAGGTCAGTCAGGGTCAGCGCGGCTTCGTGCGCCTGCGCGTGGGCCACGAGCTTGTGGGCGGTCTCGCCTTCGTAGAAGTCCCGGCCCGCGCTGGCGGCGATGCGGCGCAGGGTCGCTGCCGCGCCCTGCAGCACGAAGTGCTCGCCGACCTGCGGCGCGCGGCCGCGCGGCATGAAATGCGCGGCAAAGCCGGGCTGGGGCTGCAGGATGTCGGCCTGCGCGGCCCATTTGCGTTGCACGACGGGCGTTACCGCATAGCCGCGCTCGGCATATTCGATGGCGGGCGCCAGCACGTCGGCGAAGGACAGCTTGCCCAGCTTGCCATGCAGGGCAGCCCAGCCGGCCACACAGCCTGGAACGGTCACGCTGTCCCAGCCCCGCATCGGAATCGCGCCCTGGTGCTTGCGGCGGAAGTAGTCCAGGTTCCACGCGCCCGGCGCCGGGCCGGAGGCATTCAGGCCATGCAGCCGGGAGCCGTCCCAGACGATGGCGAAGCAATCCGACCCCAGCCCGTTGCTGACGGGTTCGACGATGGCAAGCGTCGCGGCCGCGGCGATGGCGGCGTCCACCGCATTGCCGCCGCTGGCCAGAACACGCAATCCGGCCTGGGCGGCCAGGGGTTGCGAGGTGGCGACGACATTGCGGGCGAACACTGGAATCCGCGTGGTGGGATAGGGGTTGTTCCAGTCGAAATTCATGTCGAACGATCGCGTGGGGTAAACCCGTAGCTTAACGTAGAAGAAAACGGTTCTACCACAGTTTGTAGTTTGTTGTAGTTATTGGTTTCTTTTAAAGGGTCAAATTTCGACGAAAAAAAAACCCCGGACGGGCCGGGGGCTCTTGCGCGCAAGGACTGCTGCGAGGCGGCAGCGTCCTGCGTCAGTCTTCTTCGACGAACGTCTGTTCGCGCTTCTTGCGGATCGCGGGCAGGGCGACCAGGATCACCAGGAAGACCGCGATCGCCAGCAGCGAGGCCGACAGGGGGCGCGTGATGAAGGTGGTGAAGTCGCCGCGCGACAGCAGCAGGGCGCGGCGGAAGTTCTCTTCCATCATCGGGCCCAGCACCAGGCCGAGCAGCAGCGGCGCGCCTTCGCACTTCAACTTCGACCAGACGTAGCCCACGATGCCGAACATGGCGGTGGTGAACACGTCGAACGGGTTGTAGTTGAGCGAGTACACGCCGATCGTGCAGAACACCAGGATGGCGGGGAACAGGATGCGGTAGGGCACCTTCAGCAGCTTGACCCACAGGCCGATCAGCGGCAGGTTCAGCACCACCAGCATCAGGTTGCCAATCCACATGGAGGCAATCAGGCCCCAGAACAGCTGCGGGTGGCTGGTCATGACCTGCGGACCCGGCTGGATGTTGTGGATCGTCATCGCGCCGACCATCAGCGCCATCACGGCGTTGCCTGGGATGCCCAGCGTCAGCAGCGGGATGAAGGAGGTCTGCGCGGCGGCGTTGTTGGCCGATTCCGGGCCAGCCAGGCCGGCCGGGTGGCCCTTGCCGAAGCGTTCCGGATTGCGCGAGATCTTCTTTTCCAGCGTGTACGACGCGAACGACGACAGCACGGCGCCACCGCCCGGCAGGATGCCCAGCGCCGAGCCCAGGGCCGTGCCGCGGAGCACCGCGGGATACGATTCCTTGAACTCCTGCTTGTTGGGGTACAGCGAACCGATCTTGTCGGTGATGTCGACGCGGTTTTCCTTCTGCTCGAGGTTGGTCATGATTTCGGCGAAGCCGAACACGCCCATGGCCACGATGGCGAAGTCGATGCCGTCCTGCAGTTCCGGCACGCCGAAGTCGAAGCGGGCCACGCCCGAGTTGACGTCGGTGCCGACCATGCCCAGCAACAGGCCCAGGATGATCATGGCGATGGCCTTGGGCAGCGAGCCCGAGGCCAGCACCACGGCGCCCACCAGGCCCAGGCACATCAGCGAGAAGTACTCGGCGGGGCCGAACTTGAAGGCGACCTCGGCCAGCGGGGGCGCGAAGGCAGCCAGCAGCAGCGTGGCCACGCAGCCGGCGAAGAACGAACCCAGGGCGGCGATCGCCAGGGCGGCGCCGGCACGGCCGTTGCGGGCCATCTGGTGCCCGTCCAGCACGGTCACCACCGCGGATGTTTCTCCAGGCAGGGCCACCAGGATGGCCGTGGTGGAGCCGCCGTACTGGGCGCCGTAGTAAATGCCGGCCAGCATGATCAGGCCGGCCACGGGCGGCAGCACGTAGGTGATCGGCAGCAGCATCGCGATGGTCGGGACCGGGCCGATGCCCGGCAGCACGCCGATCAGGGTGCCCAGGACGCAGCCCAGCAGCGCGTACAGCAGGTTCTCGGGCGTGAACGCGACCGAGAAACCCAGCATCAGGTTGTCAAACAATTCCATGGCCGTTAGCTCCTCAATTCATGCCCAGAAACGACGGCCACAGCGGGAAAATCAGCCCCAGCCCCTTGATGAACGCCAAGTAGGTGAAGACCACCAGGAAGATGCCATTGGCGACGGCGACCTTCAGGCTGAATTCATGGCTGGCCAGGCTGCTGATGAGGACCAGGATGAAGACGGAGATGTACACGCCCAGGAGCTTGAGCACCAGGCCGTACACGACGACGGAGCCCACCACCAGGAACACGATGCGCCAGTCGAATTTGTCGACATGCGTTTCCTCGGCTTTCTTGGACAGCGCGCCGAGCAACACCACTGCTCCCAACAACGCCAGCACGATGCCGAGCCAGAAAGGAAAATACCCTGGGCCCATACGGGCGGCAGTACCCATTTGGTAGCTGCTGGCCTGCCAGGCGAATCCCAGCCCAAGGATGATGAACATCACCCCCGACCAGAAATCCTGTCGATTGCGTAGCTGCATGATGTGGTTGGCTCCTGTTTACAGCATGTAGAAAAAAACTTGTGTTCTGTCGAGGTGCCGAAAGGCAAGTGACAGACACAAAAAAGGCACTCCGGCGTGCCATTAGTTATGTGTTGAAAGCTTGGGAGTGCCTTCTTGAAAGGGCGAATGGTAATTGACGCCCGGCACGATGCAAACCCTGTAAGCTAGGTGAAAGCCTGGGGTTTTCCCTAAAATTGGGGAACTCCTGATCCCGAGATGTAACGGGTCAGGAAGTTTGAGGGCGAAATGAAAGCTAAGTGAAAGTTTATAGAAAGAAATGCGAAAGGCGAGGGCCGATTTGACGGCGGCTTTCGCATCCCAGGGACTTTCGCGGCTGGCCGGGAATCGGTTAACGTGCCGGCCGCTCGCTTCATGCCCATGAATCGCTGCCCCCTGATTTCCTACTGAATATTGCTGGGTTTCTCACCTTGCGTGTAGTGGCCCGGATCACCTCTGGATGGTTTACGATAGCGCCCATGCTGCAAGACCTAGATCAACTCGCCGCCCGTATCGGGCAACTGGTGCAACGCACCCGGCACCTGCACTCCGAGCGCGACGCGCTGCGCCTGCGCTTGAACGACGCTGAAGCCGAGCAACGCGCGCTCAAGCAGCGCGCCGCCGAGCGCGATGCTGAAATCGTCGCCCTGCAGGCCAAGCTGCAGGACCACGACGGCGAGGTTTCCTCGATGCTGGCCGAGGCCCAGCGCGCGGAAACCGCCCTGCGCGAACAGCTGGCCCGCGAAACGTCCGAGCGTCAGTCGCTCGAGGCGCGCTACACCGCCCGCGAAGCGGAGCTGCAGGGCAACCTGCAAAACCGCGACACCGAATTGCAGCGCCTGCGCGTCGCGGCCGTGGCCGCGCGCGAGCGCATCGACGCCGTGCTGGCCCGCCTGCCGGGCGCGCCGGCTGGGGAGCAACACTGATGGAACGCGTAGACGTAACCATATTGGGGCGCGACTATTCCCTGGCGTGCTCGTCCGAGGAAAAGCCCACGCTGGTCGCGGCGGTTCGCCATGTCGACCAGCTCATGCTGCGCATCCAGGGCACGGGCAAGGTTTCCAGCAACGAACGCATCGCTGTCATGGCCGCGCTGCAGATCGCCGGCGAGCTGCTGGCCATGAAAGCGCCCGACGGTCCGCTGGGCGGTTTGGCGGTCGGCGACTTCAAGCGTAGAATCGAGGACATGAACGCGACGCTGGACGACGCCCTGTCGGGCCAAGAAAAGCTGCTCTGACGTTCTAGTACCGGCACTTGTTGCCGTCTGTTTTTTCAGTTTGTCCCTGCCGTGCTCGTGACCTGGCCATACATTCTCTGAACCTATGTCTTATGGCATATTGGTTGCGGGAGTGCGGAGCAGGTGTGATTGTCTCTCGTAGACGAACCCGAAGCTCCTCGGAACGCGACCACCTTGAACCTCAGGGTTCGAGATGCCGGCCTAGACGGCACAGGCGGGGCATCTATCCCAGCGGGCCTGCCATGAGCGCAGGTCCGCCTCGGGTGCCTCCCATCGTCCTCCCTCCTAGGACCAGTCCATGCTCAAAAACACCGTTACTACGCTGACCAGGCTCAGCGCGGCATGCGCCGCCGTGGCCGCCATTTCCGTGGCGCAGCCCGTCTTCGCTCAAACGCAGGCTCCGGCCGCGTCGCCGGCGCCCGCCGAGGCCGCCGTCAATCGCTCGCCCGAACTGAGCCTGCAAGCTACCGCGTCATCTGAAGTCAAGCAGGATACGGTGCGTATCGCGCTGGCTGCCGAGGTGGAGGGGGCGGACCAGCCGGCCACGGGCAAGAAGCTCAGCGCGCTGCTGGACGACGTGGTCAAGCGGGCGCGCGACACCAAGGGCGTCGAAGTGCGCACGGGCAATTACAACGTCTGGCCCAATACCGGCAGCAAGGGCAAGATCGCCGGCTGGCGTGGACAGGGCGAAGTGATCCTGGAGTCCAAGGATTTCGAGGCCGCCGCCGCGCTGGCGTCGAAGCTGTCGGACAAGACTGCGATCTCCAGCATCAGCTTTTCGCTGTCCCGCGCCGCGCGCGAGGCCGAGGAGCGCAAGCTGCTCAAGGAAGCGGCGCAAGCCTTCAAGGACCGGGCGCTGGCCGCCGCCAACGCCTTCGGTTTTTCCGGCTACCGCCTGAGCAAGCTTGAACTGGGCGGTTCCGGCGGCCCTGGCCCGATGCCGCGCATGATGGCGATGGCCAAGGACGCCGGGGGCGGCGGCGCCTATAGCGCGGACGTTCCCCTGGAATCCGGTGAGGTGACGGTCAGCGTCGCCGTCAACGGGACGATCGTTTTGCAGTAAGGCTGAACAGGATGGCGCCCAGCGCCACCATCGGCAGGGACAGCCACTGTCCCATGCTCAGTCCGCCCGCGAGCAGGCCCAGGAAGTTGTCCGGCTCGCGGGTGAATTCCACCAGGAAGCGGAACGTTCCGTAGCCGATCAGGAAGACCGCGCTCACCTGTCCCAGGGGCCGCGGCTTGCTGGAAAACCACCACATCAGTGCAAACAGCACGATGCCTTCCAGGCCCAGCTCATAGAGCTGGGACGGATGGCGCGCCAGGCCGTCGCCGCTTTGCGGGAACACCATGGCCCAGGGCACGTCGCTCGGCCGGCCCCACAGTTCGCCGTTGATGAAGTTTCCCAGGCGGCCGAATCCCAGGCCCAGCGGAATCATCGGGGCGATGAAATCGCTGATGGCGAAGAAGGGCAGGCCCTTCTTGCGGGCGAACAGGAACATCACCAGGATCACGCCGATCAGGCCGCCGTGGAAGGACATGCCGCCTTCCCACAGATACAGCACTTCCAGCGGGTGCGACAGGTAGTACGACGGCTTGTAGAACAGCACATATCCCAGCCGGCCGCCCAGCACCACGCCCAGCACGCTGTAGAAGATCACGTCTTCGAGATCGCGGGTGGTCAGCGTCGTGGTGTGGCCGCTCTGGATGCGGCGCCGACCCAGCAGGTAGACCAGGGCGAAGCCCACCAGATACATCAGGCCGTACCAGTGGATGGCGACGGGGCCGATCCGCAAGGCAACGGGATCGAATTCGGGATATTGCAGCATGTTCCGCCCGGCAGAATGAAGTTGAATGATAATAACCGGCGAGCCTGCAGCACGGCGTGCCCGCGCGGGTCCGCCCTTATCCGGCTTTGCCGCCGCGCGCCGTGGCGGTCGTCAGGAGACCAGACCATGCCGAACAACGAACGTTCCCGCCATATCACTCATGGCGTCGCGCGGGCGCCCAACCGGGCCATGTACTACGCGCTGGGCTACCAGGAAGCCGACTTCGACAATCCCATGATCGGGGTCGCCAACGGCCATTCCACCATCACGCCGTGCAACAGCGGGCTGCAAAGATTGGCCGACGCCGCCATCGACGCCATTCGTGGCGCGAAGGCGAATCCGCAGGTGTTCGGCACGCCGACCATCTCGGACGGCATGTCCATGGGCACCGAGGGCATGAAGTATTCGCTGGTGTCGCGCGAAGTCATCGCGGACTGTATCGAGACCGCCGCCCAGGGCCAGTGGATGGATGGCGTGGTCGTCATCGGCGGCTGCGACAAGAACATGCCCGGCGGCATGATCGCGCTGGCGCGCATGAACGTGCCCGGCATCTATGTCTATGGCGGCACCATCAAGCCGGGCCGCTACCAGGGCAAGGACCTGACCATCGTTTCCGTGTTCGAGGCCGTGGGCGAGTACACCATGGGCCGCATGGACGAGACCGATTTCAAGCAGATCGAGAAATGCGCCATTCCGGGCTCCGGTTCCTGTGGCGGCATGTACACGGCCAACACCATGAGCTCGGCCTTCGAGGCCATGGGCATGAGCCTGCCTTGCTCCAGCACCATGGCCAACGAGGACGAGGAAAAGGTCGTCTCGGCGGCGGAGTCGGCGCGCGTGCTGGTGGATGCCGTTAGGCGCGGGCTGCGGCCGCGCGACATCATCACCCGCGAGTCCATCGAGAACGCCGTGTCGGTCATCATGGCCACGGGCGGTTCCACCAACGCCGTGCTGCATTTCCTGGCCATTGCCCACGCGGCGGAAGTGCCATGGACCATCGATGACTTCGAGCGCATCCGCCAGCGCGTGCCGGTGCTGTGCGACCTGAAACCTTCCGGACGTTACGTCGCGACGGACCTGCACCGCGCCGGCGGCATTCCGCAGGTCATGAAGCTGCTGTTGAATGCGGGCCTGCTGCATGGCGATTGCATCACCATCACCGGCAAGACCATCGCCGAAACACTGGCGGATGTGCCCGACGCGCCGCGCGCCGACCAGGATGTCATCATGCCGCTGGACCGCGCGCTCTATCCGCAGGGCCATCTCGCCATCCTGAAGGGCAATCTGTCGCCGGAAGGCTGCGTGGCCAAGATCACCGGCCTGAAGAATCCGGTCATCACCGGGCCCGCGCGCGTGTTCGACTCCGAGGACGATGCCATGGAGGCCATCATGGCCCGCAGGATCCAGCATGGCGACGTGGTGGTGATCCGCTACGAAGGCCCCAAGGGCGGCCCGGGGATGCGCGAGATGTTGGCGCCAACGTCGGCGCTGGTCGGGCAGGGGCTGGGCGAAACCGTCGGCCTGATCACCGACGGCCGGTTTTCCGGCGGCACCTGGGGCATGGTGGTCGGGCACGTCGCGCCGGAGGCCTTCGTCGGCGGCCCGATCGCGCTGATCCACGAGGGCGATTCGGTTACCATCGATGCCCATCAGCTGCTGTTGCAGCTCAATGTCAGCGACGAGGAAATGGCGGCCCGTCGCCAGGCCTGGGTCCAGCCCAAGCCGCGTTATACACGCGGTGTGCTTGCCAAGTTCGGCAAGCTCGCCAGCACCGCGAGCCGTGGGGCAGTAACCGATGCATTTGAAGCGTAGTTTGACGGCCGCCGTGATCGGCGTGCTGGGCGCGGCCGCCGCGGCGCAGGCGCAGACCACCGGATTGGACCTGGCCAAGAGCAAGGCCTGTATGGCTTGCCACCAGGTCGAGGCCAAGCGCGTCGGTCCGCCCTTGAAGAGCGTGGCCGAGCGCTATGCCGGCCAGGGCGATGCCATGGTGGATTACCTGGCAGGCAAGATCCGAGGCGGCGGCCGCGGCGCCTGGGGAGCCGTGCCCATGCCGGCCCAGACGCAGGTCAGCGCCGACGACGCGCGCCAGCTGGCCGAATGGATCTTGTCGCTGGCGCCCGCCAAGCAGTAGTCTCTATTCATCTATCCGCCTGGTCGTTCAACGACCAGGCCGGGCGGTCTGCCCGTTTTTCCTATTGAAGGAGCCGTCATGGCAGAACAAGCATCTCCTGGCAAGGAAGTCGCCGTCCTCGGCGGCGGTTGCTTCTGGTGCGTCGAGGCGGTACTGACCGACCTGCGCGGTGTTGTCAGCGTGCTGCCGGGCTATAGCGGCGGCCACGTCGAACAGCCGTCCTATGAGCAGGTATGCCGCAAGGATACCGGCCATATCGAAGTGGCACGCGTCGAATTCGATCCGGCAGTGCTGTCTTATGGCGATCTGCTGCGCGTCTTCTTTGCCACGCATGATCCCACCACGCCGGGCCGTCAGGGCAACGATGTCGGTCCGCAATACGAGTCCGCGATTTTCTGGCAGAACGATACCCAGCGCGAACAGGCCCAGGCCATCATCGCCGAGGTCGACGCGCAGAAAATCTATGATGCGCCCATCGTGACCAAGCTGCTGGCGCCTGCGACGTTCTGGCCGGCCGAGGACTACCATCGCAACTATTTTGAACTGCATCCGGAACAGGGCTATTGCCAGTTCGTCATCGCGCCGAAGGTGGCGAAGTTCCGCAAGCAATTCCAGGATCGCCTGCAGCGCTGAGCCGATGGACCCGCCGGTTCCGCATCCGGCGAAAAAAAACCTCGCCGCTTGGCGAGGTTTCAAGGCCGGCGCTACCGCCCGAGCGGCGGCGCCGACAGGGGAAGAGCGGGTGCTTATTCCACCGTTTTCAGTACGCCGCGGCGCATCTGGTCCAGTTCGATCGATTCGAACAGGGCCTTGAAGTTGCCTTCGCCGAAGCCGTCGTTGCCCTTGCGCTGGATGATCTCGAAGAAGATCGGGCCGATCTGGTTCTCGGTGAAGATCTGCAGCAGCAGGCCGCCGCCGGGGGCGCCGTCGAGCAGGATGCGGTTCTTCTGCAGGCGTGACACGTCTTCGCCATGGTTCGGCAGGCGGCGGTCCAGCAGCTCGTAGTAGGTCTCGGGCGTATCCAGGAACACCACGCCGTTCTTGCGCAGCGCTTCGACCGTGCCGTAGATGTCGTCGGTCGCCATGGCGATATGCTGGATGCCTTCGCCGCGGTACATGTCCAGGTACTCCTGGATCTGGCCCTTCTCGTCCGTGCCTTCCTCATTGATCGGAATGCGGATATTGCCGCACGGCGAGGTCATGGCCTTGGACTTCACGCCCGTGACCTTGCCTTCGATGTCGAAATAGCGCACTTCACGGAAGTTGAACAGGCGCTCGTAGAACTCCGACCATTCGGCCATGCGGCCCTTGTGCACGTTGTGCGTCAGGTGATCGACCAGTGTCAGGCCGGCGCCACGATGGTTCAGGTCGGCCTGGGCGTTTTCTACGTCCAGCGGCACGAAGTCCACGTCATAGATGCTGATGTCGCCGATGCCGCCGTGGCCTTCCTTGCCGGCCCAACGGTCCACCAGGTAGATCAGCGAATCGCCGATGCCCTTGATGGCGGGAATGTTCAGCTCCATCGGGCCGCTGTGCGAGTCGAAGCCCCAGGCGCCCAGTTCCAGTGCGCGCTTGTAGGCCTTGGCGGCGTCCTGGACGCGGAATCCGATGGCACAGATCGACGGACCGTGCAGACGGGCGAAACGTTGCGCGAAAGAATCCGGTTCGGCATTGATCAGGAAGTTGACGCCGCCCTGGCGATACAGCGTCACGTCCTTGTGGCGGTGCTTGGCGATGGCCTTGAAGCCCAGCAGTTCAAACACCTTGCGCAGCGCGGCGGGGTCCGGCGCGGCATATTCAATGAACTCGAACCCGGCGGTGCCCATCGGGTTGTCCCAGGGTTGGAAAGCGCTGCTCATAAGTCTGCTCCCTTGCATCGTTTTGCGGACGACTTGTTCTTCAAGTCTAGGCTGGAGATTGTAGGTAGGAAAGGCAGGCAGACTATTGCAAACATGCTGCGAAAGGCAGTAGTCTCGGCAATTAAATTGCCGTACTTGGAAATTTAAGGGTTGAAAATGTCTGACAATGAACTGGATAGGACAGATATCAGGATTCTTGCCGAGTTGCAGCGCGATGGCAGGCTCAGCAACCAGGAGCTGGCAGACCGCGTTTCCCTGTCGCCCAGTCCGTGCCTGCGCCGGGTTCGGCGCCTGGAGGAGAAGGGTTTCATCAAGAAATACGTCGCGCTGATCGACGCGGGAAAAGTCGGATTGGGCCTGCTGGCCTATGTGAACATCCGGCTCAACAAGTACAGTGGCTCCAGCCACGCGCCCATGAGCGACTTCGCCCGCGACGTACAGCTTTGGCCCGAGGTGGTGGAGTGCTATGCCATGTCGGGGGACATGGACTATCTGCTGCGCATCCAGGTGGCTGACCTGGCGCATTTCTCCCGGTTCGCCATGGATACGCTGATGCGGCATCCTGCCGTGGTGGACATGCGCTCCTTCTTCGCGCTACAGCAGATCAAGGAGACAACGGAACTGCGCTTGTAGGTCGGGGAAGAGCCATTGGGGGACGGTTGGCTTCTTCAGGGAATGCGTCCCGAGCCGGTGCGCGCGGCCGGCCGGCTGGGTCATGTGCCTTGGAATGCGCTTCCTTCTATATATAGAGAGGCGCCATTCTAGAGAGGCGCTATTCACTATCCACCTATATATATAGGTAGGTACAGAGGGGACTCTGGGCGACCCAAAATAGGTAGTAGCAGCCTGTGATGCCGTTGGGCGGGGCGTTCGCGACAGATCCGCTGGCCAAATCAGGGATCGTCCCCCATATTTTTCACGTTTCTGCAAAAAAGGTGTCATAGCGGCGACACAGATTCAAATTCCGTGCTATAGTCTCGCTCCTTCGCAGTTCAAGCAGTTTTGTGAGCCGCGAAGCCAAGCAGGACGCAACGGGTTGCTGGTTTTTCCAGCGATCTGCCGCAGCGGCAAACGAGGTTCTTCGGAACGTTGAGCGCCAAGCGGTTATTGCAAGGTTCGGTGCAAATCAGGCAGAAGCCAGTTGCATAGACCGCAAATGGTGTGTTATAGTCTTGGGCTTGGCTGGTGATGTTGATTCAGGGTTAACCCGGATGGGTGGTCTGAACAAGATGACAAGCCAACCGGGGTGTAGCCAACCTTCGATGCGATGCAAATTGAATCGAAGCTGCGGATGGGAAGTTTGAGCGAAAGCGCAGGCGACCGGGAAGCAGGGTTGCAAGATGGGATGCAAATTAGGCAAAAGCCGGTTGCATGATCTGCAAAAGTTGTGTTATAGTTTCGGGCTTGGCGGTTGCCGAAAAATTAGGGAATACCCTGATGTTTCGATAGCTGCTAAGAGGAGGATCCGAAAGGGTTTTCCGGCGAGACCTGAAGAGGTCGCCGACAAGAAGGTGAAGCGAAATTAAGCGCGACGCTGACTTGACAAGCGATAAAAACTTCTTCATAATCTCGTTTCTCTGCTGCTGAAACAGCAGCGACGCGAAAGCGGGTTGGAAGACTGATTCTTCGAGGTTCGCTGAAGTTAACGGCAGTTGAGACGAAGTAGTATAGAATTTAGCAGTACCGCTCTTTAACAATTAAACAACCGATAAGTGTGGGCGCTTGATGCGAGTGCACAGTGATCGGGC
>NZ_JAGTJY010000400.1:0-830 GCF_018195695.1 Achromobacter sp. Marseille-Q0513
TTGCAGCCCTTGCGCAAGCGCCGGCTGTCCGGCCTGATGAAGGATGACGCCGTGCGCCTGACCGGCGTCGTGTTCGACACGGCGCGCTACGATCTGGCGCAGGACGAGCGGGCGTTCGGCATCCGCGTCACGCGCAGCACCTCGTCCACCGGCAGCATGCAGGGCGAGACCAGCCTGCGGCTGTTCGTGATGAGCGAGCATGAGCTGCATGTGGTGATGGACGGCCTGGTCGTCAGCCGGCTGCGAGGCGCTTGGGAGAACGAGTGCGACAGCCGCGAGGAAAAGCGCGACGTGACGCTGTCCGTCGACGCGGCCAAGAGCGCGGGCTACCGGAATCTGGTCGCCACGGACACGCGTGTATCGCGGGTCTACGCGCCGCAGGGCGCCAAGTGCGTGGATCGGGTGACGGACACGACCACGACGCGCCACACGCTGGCCTTCGACGGCAAGACCTATTCGATTCCCGAGTCGCTGCGCACGTCGGACTGGCGTCTGGGTAACTGAACCGTGTTCCACGCATGCCGTCTCTTCCCTCGTCGTGCCGCCGCCTGTGCCGGATCGGCCATGAGCCTTGTGCGTCCCCTGGCCGCCGCGCTTTGCCTGGGCGCGCTGTCGACCTTGCTTGCCGGCGCGGCGCAAGCCGCGCCCGATGCCTGCCCGGACGACGCCGACATCGTCCGCGCCCTCTATCCCGGCGTTCAGGCGGCTGATGCGCGCGGCCGCGTGCATGTGCCCGGCGCGAACGCCGTCATCCTGGTCCGCAACGTGGCGGCGGGCGATCCCTTCGGGCTGACCTGCAAGGCTTGGCCGGCCAATCCGGACCTGCTGCT
>NZ_JAGTJY010000401.1:0-830 GCF_018195695.1 Achromobacter sp. Marseille-Q0513
GTTCGAGGCCCAGCCCGTCTACCAGCTTTTCCACGTTGCCGACGGCCTGGTCGGTATTCCAGCCGGCATCGACGTGGAAAAGCAGCGGACGCAGGCCCATTTTTTCCTTCGCGATATAGGCTGTGTACGAGCTATCCAAACCGCCGCTCAGACCGATGATGCAGTCGAAGTCCTTACCTTTGCCTTCCGCCTTGATCTTCTCGGCCGTCCGCATGAGCTCGGCTTCACCGCGGGCGTCCGTATGCCAGTGGGGTTTGATCTGCGTGTCGAAATTGGCGCAGTAATCGGACTCGCCGCGTTCGTCGAACGTAATGTTCGGATCGCTGGTGTCCATGATGGTGCGGGTGCAGATACGGTAGCTTTTGCTCATGTTGTCGTGGGGCTGGCGAGAGGGAAGGCGATACAAGAAGTCTGCGCCGCCGGCGGGGAGCGACGGCGCAGACGGGGCATCAGTACTGCGCGTTGCGTTCGATGCCTTGGGCGATCGCCTGAATGTTCTGCTGTGTGACGTTCTGATCCAGGTACAGGTGCATGGGCAGGCTCACGACCTGTATGGCGAGACCATCGCCGATGGGCTGAGACAGGCCAAGTCGCCGCGCACGGTTAGCGGAATCGCATTGTGCACGGCCGTTGGGGTACCCACGGCCTGGAACGCGACGGCATGGCCGGCTGCGGCTTGGTCGCGAAGGGCCAGTTCTTCGTTGAGGATTTCCGGCTTGGGAAGCAGGATGGCCGTCTGGAGGACATCGAGCCGGCTGTTCACGCCGATTTGGACGTGGTGAAAGCGCCGGTCAGACTTTTCCACCTGGGCTGCGTGCTTCATTTTGGCG
>NZ_JAGTJY010000402.1:0-826 GCF_018195695.1 Achromobacter sp. Marseille-Q0513
GGTACGACTGCGCCGTCACGCTGACGGACACGCCCGCCGCCACGTTCCTGCGTCGCCTGGCCGGACGCATGGAAACCGGCAAGCCCTCGACCTCGGACCCCGCCATGGGCCAGGAACTGATACTGGATTGGAATCCCCCCGCATGAAACCGCCCGCCCCCTACGAGAACGCCGTCACCTTCCAGTTCGGCGACAGCCCCGAACTGGCCGACGAACTGCTGGCCCTGGTGCTGTCCGGCGCCAAGACCGCCACCTGCGGCGCGATGCGCGACTTCGACGACAAGGAACCGGTGCCGACGGCGGGCCGGCGCGACGTGGTGCTGGACGGCCAGGGCCGACCCGCCTGCGTGATCGAGACGGTCAGCGTGGTGATCCAGCGCTTCGACCAGGTGGATGAAGCCTTCGCGGTGGCGGAGGGGGAAGGCCCCTTTGAGGCGTGGCGCGACGGGCACATCGCGTACTTCGAGCGCAACGGTGGCTACAGCCCCGACATGCTGCTCGCCTGCGAGCGCTTCCGCGTGGTGGAGATATTCGAGCGCTGAAGCGCCCGCCGCGACGGCCCCGCCGCCGCGGCGTCAGGGGCGATCAGCCCTCGGACTTGTCGCCGCCCTTGCCCAGGCCGAGATAGCTCTCGATGACCTTGGGATCGCCGGCCAGCTCGCGAGCCGGACCGTGCAGCGTGACTTCGCCGGTCTCCAGCACATAGCCGTAGTCGGCCACCTGCAGCGCGGCGCGGGCATTCTGCTCGACCAGCAGGATGGCCACGCCGGTCTCGCGCAGGCGCGCGATGATGTGGAAGATCTCGCGCACGATGCGCGGCGCCAGGC
>NZ_JAGTJY010000403.1:0-817 GCF_018195695.1 Achromobacter sp. Marseille-Q0513
GGGTGACGACGCCGCTGCCCGCGTCCACGTCGGCGATCGAGATGCCGGTGACGGCGCCGGCCGTGTCTTCGCTGAAATCGAGCCGGACCGGCACGGCAATCGTCGGCGCGTCATTGACCGCCGCGATGTTCAGGTCGACGGTCTTGGTGTCGCTCAGGCTGCCGCCCGCGCCGGTGTTGCCGTTGTCATTGATGCTGACGGTCAGCGTGACCAGGCCGGTGGCGTTGGCGGCGGGCGTGTAGAGCACCTTGCTCGCCGCGATGAAGGCGTTCAGGTCCGCCAGCGTGCCAGTCAGCGTCATGGCGGTCGCCGTGCCGCCAACGACGATGCCTGCCCCGCTGTTGGCCGACAGCGCGCCGGCCGGCACGGACAGGGTGACGGTCAGCTGGCCGGCGTCGGCGTCCACGTCGCTGAACGAGATGCCGGTGATGGCCTTCGCGATGTCCTCGGTCAGGTTGATGCCCCCGGCCGGCACGGTGATGACGGGCGCGTCATTGACCGCCGCGATGCGCAGGACGACCGTGTCGCTGGCGGAGAGGGCGCCGCCGGAGCCAGTATTGCCCAGGTCGTTGACGGTAGCCGTCAGCGTGACGTCGCCGTTGGCGTTGGGAGCGGACAGATAGCTGACGCGGCTGGCGGCGATGTAGGCGTTGATGTCGGCGATCGAGCCGGTCAGCACCAGCGTGCCGCTGCCGGAGCCGGTGACGGTGACGCCGTTGCCGTTGAGCGCCGCGAGCGTGCCGGCGGGCACGGCCAGGGTCAGGGTGACGACGCCGCTGCCCGCGTCCACGTCGGCGATCGAGATGCCGGTGACGGC
>NZ_JAGTJY010000404.1:0-804 GCF_018195695.1 Achromobacter sp. Marseille-Q0513
GAGTGATGAAGAATGGTCGTTTGCGGCGCCGTATCTGACGCTGATGGACGAACAAGCGCGGCAGCGCAAGTATGAGATACGGTTGATGTTCAACGCCTTGCGGTGGATGGCCCGGGCAGGCGCGCCGTGGCGGTTGCTGCCCAATGATTTTCCGCCCTGGGAGGCGGTGTATCAGCAGACGCAGCGCTGGTTGCAAGCGGGCTGTTTTGAAGCGATGGTGCATGACCTGCGTTCGGTCTTGCGCGTGGCGCAGGAACGTCAGGGTCAGCCCAGCGCGGTGATTTTGGATGGCCGCACGCTGCAATCGACGTGCGAAAGCGGACCGCGAGCGGGTTATGACGGCTACAAACGCAAGAAAGGCAGCAAGGTTCATATGGCTGTCGATACCTTGGGGCACTTATTGGCGGTGCATGTCACGCCGGCCAACGAGCAGGAGCGAGCCCAGGTGGGCGAGTTGGCCCAGCAGGTTCAGACGGTGATGGGCGACACGGTCAAGGTGGCGTTTGCCGACCAAGGGTATACGGGCCAGGACTCGGCCCAGGCGGCGCAAGCACAAGGCATTGATCTGCATGTGGTCAAGCTGCCCGAGGCCAAGAAAGGGTTTGTCCTGCTGCCTCGCCGATGGGTCGTTGAGCGCAGCTTCGGATGGCTGAATCGATTTCGACGGCTGGCCCGTGATTATGAACGGCTGCCTGAAACCCTAGCCGGACTGCACTTCGTCGTATTCACCATCTTGATGCTTGCCAATATGGCTCCTGCGCAAAGTTCATAACACGCTCTAGGGCGCGCATCGTAGCCTAAACG
>NZ_JAGTJY010000405.1:0-802 GCF_018195695.1 Achromobacter sp. Marseille-Q0513
TCGCTGACGCCGGACGTGTCGCTGGTCAAGGCGCACATCGCCGACCGCAGCGGCAACCTGGTGTTCCGCAAGACCGCGCGCAACTTCAACCCGAACGTGGCGATGGCCGGCAAGATCACCGTGGTCGAGGTCGAGCAGATCGTCGAGACCGGCAGCCTGGACCCCGATCAGGTCCACCTGCCCGGCATCTATGTGCAACGGATCGTGCTGAACGCCACGCCGGAAAAGCGCATCGAACAACGCACCACTCGCCCGGCCTGAGGAGAACGGACATGGCATGGACCCGCGATGAAATGGCGGCGCGCGCCGCGCGCGAGCTGCAAGACGGCTTTTATGTGAACCTGGGCATCGGCCTGCCCACCCTGGTGGCCAACCACGTGCCGGCCGGCATGGAAGTGTGGCTGCAATCGGAGAACGGCCTGCTGGGCATCGGCCCCTTCCCGACCGATGCCGAGGTCGACGCCGACCTGATCAACGCCGGCAAGCAGACGGTCACGACGCTGCCGGGCTCGTCGATCTTCTCGTCGGCCGATTCCTTCGCGATGATCCGCGGCGGCAAGATCAACCTGGCGATCCTGGGCGCGATGCAGGTGTCCGAGCAGGGCGACCTGGCCAACTGGATGATTCCGGGCAAGATGGTCAAGGGCATGGGCGGGGCGATGGACCTGGTGGCCGGCGTGGGCCGCGTGGTGGTCCTGATGGAACACGTGGCCAAGAAGAAGGACGGCACCGAGGACATCAAGCTGCTGCCGGCGTGCAACCTGCCGCTGACCGGCGTGGGCGTGGTCAACCTGATCATCAC
>NZ_JAGTJY010000406.1:0-798 GCF_018195695.1 Achromobacter sp. Marseille-Q0513
CGCCGCGCGCCACGCGCAGGCGCACCCGCTGGATATGCTGCGCGGCATCGCGCAGGCCGCAGAACCAGACCAGCACGTCATGCGACGCCGACGCGGCCATCAGCTTCTGCGTGATGGTGTCGCCGCCCAACGTGGTTTCGAAGGCGTAGGTCTTGCGCGCCCGCACGGCCAGGTCCAGGCGCCGCACGCCTTCGTTCCAGGCCGCGATGTTCGCGTCTTCCTGTCCATAGCCGTGTTCCCGGACCAGCTCGCGCGCGCAGGTGTCCGGATTGAACCAGGCCAGGCCGGCCTGGGTGAGCAGATGCCCGCCGATGGAGCTCTTGCCCGCGCCGTTCACCCCCGCCAGGACGAAGAGCACGGGCCGCGCCGCGTCAGGCCGGGCCGCGTCAGGCCCGGCCGCTCCAGGTCGCGCTGCGTCAGGCCGGGTCCCTTCAGCCTGGACTTCGCCGGACCCCGCCATCAGTAAGTGGATCCCGCCTTGACCTTGCCGTCCAGCCGGCCGGGCGAGCGCATCAGGTCGCGCAGGCGGTCGCCGGCCTGTTCATCGTCCAGCGCTGCCAGCCGTTCGTCGAAGCGGCGGCGCAATTCGGCCAGCGGGTCGGGCATGGCCTGGTTGGCGGCCTGGGCGGCCTCCAGCAGCCGGGCGTATTCGGCGGTGGACAGGATCACCGCCTCGGGCTGGTTGTGGTTGGTGATCAGCAGCCTGCCTTCGGCCGAGAGGGCGCGCATCATGCCGCGCCAGCCGTCCTTCTTGACGGACGAGGCCGCGGCCACGGGCAGTTGGTCCAAGGGGGGGGG
>NZ_JAGTJY010000407.1:0-794 GCF_018195695.1 Achromobacter sp. Marseille-Q0513
CCCGCCGCGTTGGGCGCCGCCCCGCCCGGCTACCCGCCCTACCCCGGCGCCAGCTGTACCTCGGTCAACCACCAGGTCTGCCATGGCATTCCGGGCGACAAGGTCCTGAAAAACGGGGACGCCTTGAACATCGACGTCACCATCATCAAGGACGGCTGGTTCGGCGACACCAGCCGCATGTACCCCGTGGGCGAGCAGTCCATCCTGTCGCGCCGGCTGACCGACGTCACGTTCGAGTGCATGTGGAAGGGCATCCAGCAGGTGAAAAACGGGGCCACGTTGGGCGACATCGGCCACGCCATCCAGAAGCATGCCGAAGCCAACGGCTTTTCCGTGGTGCGCGAGTTCTGCGGCCACGGCATCGGCCAGCGCTTCCACGAAGACCCGCAGGTGCTGCACTACGGCAAGCCGGGCTCGGGCGTGAAATTGGTGACGGGCATGCTGTTCACCATCGAGCCCATGATCAACGCCGGCCGCCGCGAAATCCGCCAGCTGTCCGACGGCTGGACGGTCGTGACGCGCGACCACAGCCTGTCGGCCCAATGGGAGCATGCTGTCTGCGTCACCGATACCGGCTATGAGGTGCTGACCCTGTCGCCGGGCATGCCCCAGCCGCCCGCCTTCATCACCGAACCCCTCGTCATCCCCGCCGTCTGACGCAGCCGCCACCATGACCGCCGCCCCCCTCGCCTCCCTGCGCGAACGCATCCAGGAATCCCGGCGGACGGCGGTGGCCCAGTTCCGCGAACACGAGCGCCCCGACACGCTGCTGTCCGAACTGCGGCGCATCGACG
>NZ_JAGTJY010000408.1:0-792 GCF_018195695.1 Achromobacter sp. Marseille-Q0513
GTCCAACTTCGCAACAAGATTCTCGGCACGAAGGTGGGTATAGCGCTTGAGCATTTGCATGCTCTTGTGCCCGGTAATACTTGCCACCTCCATCGGATTCAAGCCCTTTTCGAACAAGCGCGAAGCTGCCTCGTGCCTCAGGTCATGCCAGCGCAGGTCTTCGATGCCAAGCGCCCTGGTCGCGCGCTTCCAAGTGCATACGACCGCATTAGGGGTCGTGTTGAGGATCCTTCCCTCCGTGCATCCAGTGCGCGATTGCAACTGCGCCAGCACCACCTGAGCTCGACGAGATAGCGGCAAGACTGCCGGCACCCCTTTGTTGTCGGCCTGACGAACTAGCGAGGGAATACGAATTACGCGGGCAGACAGATCGACCCACTCCCAGCGAAGATCAAACAACTTTCCTTGACGCAAGGCTGTTTCGATCGCCAAGTCGAATGCAACAACTACATAGGGGTTGGTTGATGCTTCCAGCCGGGCCCTCAGCGCTTCGTATTCGCCTACCTGTAGGCGTCTGTCACGCGCCGAGCTGCCACTGGGCTTCTTGATATTCTTGAGAGGATTGGCAAGCCCTTCCATACCCCATTCTTTTCGCGCGGTCTCGAACAGATGACTGACGAGCTGCAGCTCCAGCCGAATCGTGTTCTCTGCCCTCCCATCTGCACGACGCTCGTCACGGTATCGAGCGAAGTCTGCGCCGCGCAGACTGGCCAGCATACGATATGCGAGTGAGTGAACTTGCCAGCGCCGGATCCGTCCAGCCTCCTGACCAGGAGAGCGTTTGCTAGGTAC
>NZ_JAGTJY010000409.1:0-792 GCF_018195695.1 Achromobacter sp. Marseille-Q0513
TCACTGGATAACGACCTTCATGATCGAGAATTATTTGAAAAATACCTGGAAGAAATACTCGTGGGGTGCTCAGCTGTGCTGGCGGGGAGTGAACCAGAAGATTCTAGAATGCTGAATTCACTTGATCCTCGGGTCGGTGTGAGGCTAAACCGAGGGCCAAACGGTCTACAGCATGAGATATATGCAAAATCGGAATCTGTTCAAGCTAAGTTTCGCTTCAAGGCCCTGGGCGGGAGGGAGAACCTGGAGCGTGTTAACGAAGCGCTTGGCTTCGGTCTGCCGGGAACTTTTGACGTGGGAGACCTTAATGTCCTGGGTTCACCTGTGTTTTCCGCGATTGCGGGGAAAAAGATATCCACGGCGAAGCTCTCCATTGAGCAATCGCCGGTTGGGACGTCGACAATTCGGCTCTTTCCCGGTACAAAGTTTTCAATAACGTCACCGGGACTCTCAATAAGAGCGCGGGTCTACCGCGGACTGCTTGGCCTGGCAGTGTTAACGGATGGCATGGACTGTCTATTCGATGTCAAGCTGTTGCTTCCGGCCCCCGGCGGGCCTCGGAAACCGCAGTTTAAACTTGGAATAAGGGGGGCGGCTATTGCAGGAATGCCCATCCAAGAGCTCGATGAACTTGCTCCATTGGCGAACTGGGTTGATAAGGTGAATGCGGAGCGAGCCTTGTATTTGGAGACTAGCTTCAAAGGAAAGTCTGGGAGGTTGATCCCGGAGAACAACGCATATTGCTCTCTCCAAGAAACCCTGCGTTGGTTTCTTTTATTGGGTCGGCTGCAC
>NZ_JAGTJY010000040.1:0-36247 GCF_018195695.1 Achromobacter sp. Marseille-Q0513
GGGTCTGGACGCCGGCAGCCGTGTGCTGGTGTTCGGCAGCGAGGGCGCGACCGACCCGGAACTCTACCAGCGCATCACGCAAGGCCGGATCGGCCAGCGCCGCCAGGCAACCGGTCAGCCCCGCGACCGCCGACTCGCCGGCCACGACCGGCCCGTCGCCGTAGCGCCCGCTGGCCAGCAGGCGCACGGTCTGGAGCGCGGCCTCGTCGTCGACCGTCAGGAACGCCTGCGCGCCCGGATGCAGCACTTCCCATGCCAGCAGCGAGACTTCGCCGCAGGCCAGGCCAGCCATCACGGTGTCCAGATCGCCGTGCACCGCCACCGGCTCGCCGGCGCGGGCGCTCTCGTAGAGGCAGGCCGCCTTGTCCGGCTCCACCACGATGAAACGCGGACGGCGCTCGCCCAGCTGCTCCCAGAAATGCGCGCATACCGCGGCCGCCAAGCCGCCCACGCCCCCTTGCAGGAAGACATGCGTCGGCAGCTCGCCGGCCTCGCGGCATTGGCGCAGCGCTTCGTCGGCCATCACCGCATAGCCCTGCATCACATCCTTGGGCACTTCCATATAGCCCGGATAGGACGTGTCCGACACCACATGACGCCCGAACCGCGCGGCGTCTTCAGCGGCCTGCCGCACTGAATCGTCATAATTGCCGGCGGTGCGTACGACTTGCGCGCCGTACTGCTCGATCGCGTGCTTGCGACCTTCGCTGACGGTGGCGTGGATGTAGATCACGCACTGGCAGCCGAAACGCTGCGCGCCCCAGGCCACCGAACGGCCATGGTTGCCGTCGGTGGCGCAGGTCACTGTGATCGACTGTGTCAGTTCGCGATAGCGGCCGGACAGCAGATCGTCCACGGACAGGTCGTCCCGGCCCAGCCGGGCCGCCAGCTCTCGCAGCAACTGCCGGCTGACCGCGTAGGCGCCGCCCAGGGCCTTGAAGCTGCCCAGTCCGAAGCGGCCGCCCTCATCCTTGTAGCGGATGCCGGCCACGCCGACGGCCCGCGCCAGACCGGACAGATCGCGCAGCGGCGTGGGCTGGTAGCCGGGCCAGTTGCGGATCTGCGCCTCGGCGCTCGCGTAGGCCTGCCCGCCCAGCACGTCGAGCTGACGCTGGCCATAGGGCGCAGCCGCCTCGAAGGCGGGGTTGAGCGCGTATCGCAACCGGATATTCGAAATCGGGGGGGTCAAGTCAGTCTCCTCTTGAGGTTCAGCGATGCAAGTCGCCGTAGTGTTCATGTAGTTGTTCGATGTGCTGCAGGCGTTCGCGCGCGGCCGGTCCGAGCTTGCGGGCCAGGGCCGAGCACAGATGATTGATCAGGCTGATGGCGGCGACGTAGGAATCGAAGACCGCCGAACCGTTGTTGACGCAGCGCAGGACCAGGTCCGAACGCGCCGGCAGTTCGGTCGCGGTGGGATCGGTCAGCACCACGACCTTTGCGTCCACCCGGTTGGCGTGTTCGACGATGGGTTTGAGCAAGGTGACGCGGCGGCGGAAATCCATCACCAGCAACACGTCGTCCGGTCCCAGGTCGGCCAGATCCTCGGCCAGGTTCAGCCCCGCGCCGGGCACCAGCACGACGCCGTCGCGCAACTGCGTCAGTAACGCCCAGGCATACTGCGCCAGCACCCGGCCATTGCGAAATCCCGCGATGCAGATGCGACGCCCGCCGGCAAGCAGGGACAGCGCGCGCTCGACGTCCCGGCTGTCCAGCCGCTCGAACGTCTGCGCCAGGTTCTGCAGATCCATGGCCAGATGCGCGGCGAGCGCATCGCCGGTGGCGTCGGGCGGACGCACGCCGGCCATTTCGTACAGCGGCGATCCGCGCGCGCCCTCGTCGCGCGCCTGGGCGCGCACCTCATTGAAATTCTCGTAGCCCAGGCGCCGGAAGAAGCGCCCCGCCGTGGCCTTGGACACGCCGGCCTTCTGCGCCAGCTCGGCGCCCGAATAGGCCGCGATATTGCCCAGGCATTCGAGGGTGACATGGGCGAGGCGCTGCTCGCTGTCCGTGAAAGTGTCCTGCTGCGCCAGGATCCGCTCTTGCAACGTCGAGCTCATGGTGATCAGATCTATGAAACTATGGTTTCATAAATATATTCTCATGAAACTTTAGTGTCAACGATTCAAAGCACCATGGAAACCCGCATTGGCGCCTGCCCGGCCAGATCAACGCCGGTCCTCACCGAGCCAGCCGGATCGCCAACTCTCCCCTCATCGCCCCGGGACCGAGGAGTCGCCCCGCGCGGCGCTGTCCCTCCCGCTCTGGTCTATCATGTTTTCCTGCGCGCGACGGGCAGGCGTCCCAGCCCGCGCGGCATTTTCATGTAGTCCACGTAGTAGCAAGGAGCCCTCTATGATCCGCAAGCTGATTCCCGTCCTGCTGGCCGCCACGCTGAGCGCCTGCGCCAATACCGGCGCGCCCCGCTCGTCCAGCCCGTCCTCGGATACCAGCTCAAGCGCGCCCGCCGCCAGCAGCGGAACCTCGTCCGGCTCCAGCTACAGCCCGACGGCCAGCGGCCCGTCCGGCAAGACCTGCGACGCCAGCGCCCTGCAATCCGAGATCGGCAAGAAAGCCACCCCCGCCGTTCTGGAAGATCTGCGCTCGCGCAGCGGTAGCCAGACCGCCCGCATGCTGCGGCCCGGCCAGCTGGTCACGATGGAATACAACGACACTCGCCTGAACCTGATCCTCGATGGCAAGGATGTGATGACGGCGATCCGCTGCGGGTGAGACCGATCCCGACATAGCATGACGGCGGGCGGCAAGAAAACGCCCGCCCGCACCAAGGCGCATCCCTCGCACGCGATATCCATCGCCCCCCCTTAGCGTCACAAAAGCGCGCAATACGCGCCAGATAGGTGACTGCTGCCCTGGCCCCGCACGAGCAACCGAGCCATCCCCTGGCGGTTGCGGGCCAGCATTCGCCTGACCGACACACCCACTCCGCGAGCTACGGGCGTGACAGCGCCAAATGGGTGCTGGGGCCTAACGCATCTGATAGGACGCCAGCGGCTCCCGCTTCGGCTCTGGCCGCCCATACCCGAGTTGCGGCCGTCTCGATTGAGAACGTATTCACCTGACCATTGACCGTGTTCATGTGCTCAACCGCGATCTCTTGCCGCGTGTAGAGCAGCGGCGTCTGTGCGACGAAACCTTGCTCACGGACAGCGACTGAGAATATTTCGGCGGACCTCAATCAGCATCCATTCGAATTATTCCTGCAACGGGAAAGCGCCAAGCATCACGCCACGTCATTCGAACCCACCCGAATCCCGGCCGGCCTTGCAGAAAATGGGTTCACGCCATCACCAACGCATAACCCGAATTCATTCAAGTCACTTGACCCACGCATGAAAGAGCGCGACCAAAGATTTTCAAATCCGGGGTAATAATTATTCATGGATTTCCTAGGAATTATCTGCTTTTTGGTCCAGAGCCTTGCCAATCCGCAACCACATCAATAAAAATGCGGTTCGATATTTATTGAAAATCACTCTCTTTTTCAGCGACATCGACATTAAACAAGTCGCCACACAGAGACCCATGGGCAGTTCCATACCCCGCTCTTTTCCGCCTCCACCTTGTCATCCATATTGCAAAACCGATGGCAACCGGTTTAACCCAACGAAGTTCTCAGCCACGAATCAACAAGGCACCTTTCCATGACAGCATGCAATATGAAAAAAGATCGGCGCATTCTCTTTGTGTGCGGTCACCCCGACGTTGCCGCATCACGCTATCAAGAGCGATTACTTCATCATTGCAAAGATGTCGGAATTGATCATCTCGTTCTCGCGAATGAATTTGAAGAATCAGAATTCTCCGTTTCAAAAATGCAGGAACTCCTGATTAATTCAGACAGGATAATTCTGTCATTCCCATTCTACTGGTACGGATTTCCCGCCCTCATGAAGCGCTGGTTCGATGATGTCTTCTTGCCAGGCTTTGCCTATGCGACGGGTGGAGACAAACTCCACGGCAAGGAATTCCTGATTTGCACGACGGTTGGCGCTCCCTCGCATGCCTATTCTGCCGCGGGATTCAATAACTTCACGATGGACGAGCTGCTCAGACCGATTCAGCAATCCATCCAATATATTGGTGGAGTTTATCTTCCGCCCTACATTATCTTCAGCTCGCTCTTCATCGATGCGCGCGACATTGTGGATAAATGCAATTCCGCCATCGATCATTTCAAGAGAACCTTTAAATCGAAAGGCCAAATCTATCGTGACATGATCGCCGAGGCAGAAAGGTCCGCCATTTCCCTTCTTGCCCAGCCAGAAGGCGCGGCATGAACGGCCATCGCTACGACTTTCTCGAGCGGAGGCCTGCGAACGAGTTGGACTACTTTGACAGGCGGTCAATCGATCTTGATCGTGAATTAACGCCAATCGAAGTATATGAGCAGATCACACGGCATCCATCACGGCTGGTGCAAGGCTTGTTCGCAGCCAGAGACATTCTGGGCTATCCACTGGGAATCCGGCCGATTAAAGGATTTGGCACAGCCCAGAGGCAGGAGCGTGACGGGATTGAGTACCTGGACTTTTTCGAACTCATATCTTGCGATCAGAAGAGTCTGAAGCTGGTGGCCTCGGACCACCATTTGGATGTGTTGATAGACATTCAAACCAGTACGACCGATGGCAGGCACACGGTAAGCGTCGTAGCTCGCGTCAAATGTAAAAACTGGGTCGGCCGAATTTACATGATTCCCGTCAGACCCATTCACCGCCTCCTAGTGCAATCAATGTTGAAAAAATTATAGACCCCCCATAAAAATCATGCCTATCGCCCTCCCTGCCCTAACATCCAATCTATTGCACAAGTCAAGCGCGGATGACGTACTCATTGAGAATCCCAATCTGTTAATTCCTGCCACTCTACCAACAGGCCGATTGAGCGTTGATGGCGTGGACAAGCTCATATCGACTGGTTTTTACAAGCTATCCGAAGATGATCAAGCGATCTTGTCATCGACCCTGGATTCCATTTCCCACATCGACAACTTCTGCTCGGCAGGGTTGGTCAATACGCTCGAGCGACACGCGGGGAGCGAAAAGACCGCTATCTCCCAAATCCTCAAAAGCACCGAGGTCAGCATACCTTTCGCGATAAGCTTCAATGCGATAAACAACACAGACCACTATTATTTCTATCAAAAAGAGCATGAGCATGTTCCCGGGACCATGCTTATCGAGATCGCCCGGCAAGCGATGTACTACTACACGTATGCAAGCTATTGCCATCAGCGCGGCAAGGTCACGATTTCCATTTCCACCTTGGATGTTGTTTTTGATGGCTACACGGAATCAAGCTATCCATTGCAAGTCATCGCAACCCAGGCTAACGGCAATTACGAATCTGCCCCCAAGCATCTGGATTTGATAGCGGAATTCTTCCAGCGCGGAAAGCGTGTTGGTCAAATCCGTCTGAAAGGCGGCGTCATGAGGGAGGCCGTATTTAAAAAATTGCGTCGCTTCGAGCCTCCTGCACAGTGCATTTTCCAGCCCTTCCCGCATTTGGCGCATCGTGTTCTGCTGGATAGCGGCTCCGGCCAGATTGTCACTGGCGTCCTTGAATCGATTTCCCTTTCTTCCCTGACGATCAAGGCGCCTGGCTCCACAGATGCGATAACCCGCATCCTGATTCTTCTCCCCGACGAGCCCTGCCTCGTTCTTCCTGTGACAGTGCAGCGCATCGAGGAGGAAATGATCGTGCTTGAAACGGGAGAATTCTCGACCGAAGCGGAGGCCGCGCTGAAATCCTACATCAAGCGATATTGCAAATACATGCACGGCCCCTCTCACTGAGCGACAGAAAAATGTCGATCAAGTATGAGAATTGCCGAGAATCAATAATCCTGGAAAACGGCGCCGTCTTTCGCAACAGAATATTCTTTGCCGCCATGGGCATTGATTGCGCCCAGGACGACGGATCCTTTTCACAATCACTTTACGAATTCTATGCCGGAATAATACGAGGCGGCGTTGGCGCCGTTGTCTTTGCGAATGCCAGCATCAGCAAATCATCCCGCCTGAAGCTGGGGGGTTTGCTATTGACAACGGCAGCTCATGCCAACGCTTTGCAACCGATCATCGACTACGCGAATGACCAACGATGCGTCGCCATCATTCAGTTGCAACATTATGGCGCCCAAGGACTGACTGAACTCACCGGATCGCCACTGCTCGCCCCAACTGTCTCGATGGCCGCGCGCAATGGCTCTGCCCCGATGAAAGCCATGAGCCATTCGGACATAAATGGCGTCGTTGACCAGTTCGCCAATGCTGCCATTCGCGCTGAAACCATCGGAGCTGGCGGAATTCAGATCCAAGCCTCGAATGGCTATCTCATCAGCAGTTTTCTATCTCCATTTTCCAACCTGAGAAACGATGAGTATGGCGGAGACATAATCGGAAGAGCCAGATTCTTGCTGGAAATCGTCAAAGCCATCCGAAGCTGCTTGTCTCGACAAACCATGGTATCGGTGCGCCTGAATGTCGACGATGTTGTCGATTTTGGAGGTGTATCGCTTGAGGATGTGATCGAAACAGTCCATATGCTGAAAATGTCCGGTTGCGATCTTGTGGAACTCTCGTGTTGCGTGCGGCAATCGTTCAAATCACTGATCACGCCATCTCACAGCTTCATAGACATGGTCAGATCCAAGGTCAGAGCTGTCCGTGCAAGCTCTTCGCTGCCGATCTCATACGCAGGCGGAACGCGATCCCTGCTGGAAGCGGAATCCCTATTGACAAGCGCGACATGCGACCTGGTAGGCATGAGCCGCGCCTTGTTCGCGGACAACGATCTGGTCCGGAAATCTCTTGCCAACAGGGAACATGATATTTCTGCCTGTCTATTCGAAGGAAACTGCTTTCGCGACAAAAGCAATCCTTTGGCTGATCGCGTCTATTGTTGCGTTTCCAAGATATATCCTCGCCCTTCCCATATCAAATACTAGCGGAGTCAAGCAATGAGTTTTTCCGGAAAAACCATAGTCATCGCAGGAGGAACCAGCGGCATTGGTATGTCCCTTGCCAGCAGATTCACGAGTTTGGGAAACGTGGTGATCATTCTTGGGCGTGATGACAGGAAAGGAAAATTGACCGAGGCCCAACTTGGCAAAAACTCCAGATTCCTGCAATGCGATGTCAGCGACCACCAGGCCGTTGAGCGTGTTTTCCAGGAAATTGATACCGAGTACTCCGGCTTCGATCTTGCTGTGAATAACGCTGGCATTACGACGCCTTATTCTCCAGTGGCCGATGTGGCAGCGCATGATTGGGAACAGAACATCTCGATCAATTTGTCGGGCGTCTTTCACTGCATGAAACATCAGATCCCCGTGTTGCAACGTAAACCTGGCGGCGCAATTGTCAATGTCTCTTCGTGCGCTGGCGTTGTACCACTTGCAAGACAAGCCCCCTATGTCAGCAGCAAGGCGGCAGTGAATGCGCTAACGCAGGTCGCCGCGCTTGAGTACGCGTTTGAAGGCGGTAACAGCCACCCCGTCAGAATCAATGCGATCGCACCCGGGCCCACGTTAGGCGGAATGAACACGGCCGAACGCCTTGCTGCCAATCCGGCAAACACGGAGAAAAAGCGCAATGCAACAGCGATGCGACGCTTTGCAGAGCCAAAGGAAATAGTCGAAGCCGTCGAATGGCTGCTATCGGAGCGCGCTTCCTACGTCACAGGAACCATTCTAAACGTCGACGGCGGCTATGCCGCGGGCAAACTACCATGAAGACGGTCTATCGCGCGCTAGTAACAGGTTCCAGCCGAGGGATTGGTCTTGCCGTTGCCAAGAACCTCCTGGAACGCGGAATTTCTGTCTTCGGAATAGCGCGGACAACCCCTGTCGATCTGATAAAGCATGCCAAATACGAACATTTCAATATCGATCTCGCAGACTTGCCGAGACTTGAGCGCGCACTGAAAACTCCCCAGATCATTGAAAAATATCGAGACATCGATGTCGCGTTTCTGAACGCCGGCGTATTTGGGCCATCACCTAGAACAGCGAATCGCATCGATTTGCAGGATTTTCTGAGCGTACTGCATACCAACACTGTTTCCAATAAGCTCCTACTGGATTCCATTATTGAACATGCATCCCCATCCCGCATATTAGTTTCATCGTCGATATCGGGCATGCGCCAGCGTCAGGGCATGGCGGCCTACGCCGTCTCGAAAGCTGCCTTGATCGCACTGATCAAAACATATGCACTTGAAAACAAGAATATCTTCTTTGCAAACCTGGGCCTTTGCAATGTAAGAACACAACTTGCGGAAATAATATTGCAACCCTCGGAGGGATTGACCGAGTTACTGCTATTGAAAGAGCGAGCCACACAGAAGGATTATCTCGCATCCCCTGCCGATCGCGCCGATCAAATGATCAGCATCATGATGGGTGCTCACCGAGATCGGATTGCGTCAGGGGACTTCATTGAAATCAGGCAATTATTCAACCCTCGAGGAATCAGCCAATCATGAACAAGTCAAATATCAACGACAACAGAATGGCAAGAAAAATAACCAAAATATCCGCCATCTATGACATTATTGCAGCCATTGGTCTGACAATACCGCCGTTTTATCTGTACTTGAGAAATATTCTCTTCACCCTGGAAAAAGCCGTCGACACGCCTGGCGCACAGGGACCTGTTATTCCTTATGATGTTTTCTTCGCCAACATAGGCGGGCTTGCACTTGTAGCATGGGCAATTGCCAGACTCGTATCGTTCGATCGCACACATCTGCTGATAGATGGCGTATTGAAATTACTCATCGTGCTTGTTCAAGTCTGGGCTGTTCTTTCTGGGGCGACAAGCATCTTGCTCGCGCTTGGAATCGTGCTTGCCATTATCGGCATTCTAGACATCTGGGCATTTACTCGCTGCGCCGATGAAAATCGGATGCATCGTTGACGATCCATGACGGCAACTTGCGCGCCGCCATGCCCATGTGTGCTGAGATGGTATTCACCTAACTGCCGACCACTCCCCCCGGCTAATCGTCCCCGCCGCCCGCCTTGCGGGCCTCGGACAGCGCCACCGTCAGGTTGGCGACCTTCTTCTTCAACTGATCGCGTTCCTCGGTCACCCGCGCCAGCACCGCGCGCAGGCGCGTGACTTCGGCGGGCAGGTCCTCGATCTCTTCCACGGGCACCTCGGGCGGGGCCTCGCGCGGCGGCGGGGCCTTGGCCTGGCGGGCTTCGCGGGCGGCCTCGCGCAGTTCCTTGCGTCCGGCCGTGGCGGCTGCCGCCTGGCGTTCCTGCGGCAGCGAGGCCACGGCGGCGGCCGCGTTGATGGAGATCTCGCCGGCCTTGACCGCCCGCACCAGTTCCGGCGCGGCTTCCTTCTGGATCTTCTCGATCTGGCCCAGCGTGCTGCTGCTGATGCGTGCCGCGCGCGCCAGCGCCTGGCGCGACAGCTCGGCGCGGCCCTGGGCCTGGGACATCACGACGGGCTTGGGGCCCGCGCCGTCACCCTCGGCGTCACCGCCGGCATCGCTCGCGGCGGCCGGCATGGGTTCGTCGCCTTCCGACCGCGCGCCCTCGTCCCAGGGCGGCGTGCTGCGCGATTGCAGGATCTCGCGCTTGCGCAGCGCCAGCACGCCGCGCTGGAAGTCCGACACGCTGCGCCGGCCCAGATGGTTCTCGATCATCCAGAGATACACGTCCTCGATGGACTTGAAGCTGGTGTTCTGGCGCGTCTCGAACGGAATATTGTGTTTCCTGCACAGCGCGTAGCGGTTGTGCCCGTCGATCAGCAGGTCGCCCCACAGCACCAGCGCGTCGCGGCAGCCTTCGGCCAGCAGGCTGCGTTCCAGCGCGGCGGACTCGTCTTCGGTCAAGGGGTCGATATAGGCCCGCAGGCCTTCGTCAATTCTGATTTCCATAACATCCAAGAAAAATTTCAGCTCGCGTCCCGCAGCGCCTGCCGCACGGCGGCCAGGCGCGCCACCGGGTCGGGCAACGCCAGCAGCCTGGCCTGCTCGGCCGCCGGCAGCGGCAGCAGCTCGCACCAGCGGTCGGCCACCCAGCCGCAGTCGTCCAGCCGGAACGGCGGCGCCAGCGGCATGTGCTCGGCCGGCACGCCCCCGCGCTGCCAGCCCGCGATCAGCTTGCCCAGCGCGTCGGCGCAATCCTGCAGGTCCGCCGGCACCTCGGCCGGCGAGTCGTCGGCGATGGCCTCGGCCTCGCCCATCCAAAGCCCGTATTTTGCCAGCTGGCTGGCATGCAGCCGGAATCGGCCCGCGCCCACGCAGCGCAGCGCCAGCAGCGCGGGCATCGGCGCGTCCCAGGATTCGATGCGCGCCATCGTGCCCACCGGCGCCAGCGTCTCCTGGCCCTCGGGGCTGCGGACCTCGCTGCCCGACAGCAGCGCCACCACGCCAAAGCCGCTGCCGTCGGCGATGCAGCGGCGCACCATGTCCAGGTAGCGCACCTCGAACACGCGCAAGTGCAGCACGCCGCCTGGAAACAGCGCGCGCGATAGCGGAAACAGCGGGATCAGCGCCATGACGCCGCCTATTTGACCAGGAAGGCCTCGTCCACCGGCACCTGCATGGACGTGACCAGCGCATTGGTCTGGGCCGCCATGCCGATCACGGCCAGCAGCTCGGCGTGCTGGCCGTCGGTCATGCCCTTGGCCCTGGCCGCCGCCGTGTGGGAATGGATGCAGTAGCCGCAGCCATTGGCCGTGGACACGGCGATGTAGATCAGCTCGCGCACCAGCGGCGACAGTTCGCCGTCCGCCATCATGACCTGCTTGAGCTGCTCCCAGACCCGCCGCAGCTGCGGCGGATCATTGGCCAGGGCGCGCCAGAAGTTGTTGACGAAATCGGATTTGCGCGTGGCGCGGATGTCCTCGAACACCGCCCACGCCTCGGGAATCGCGCGGACTTCCTCGTCCGACAGCAAGCGCACCGTGGCCATGGCCCTTCCTCCCAGTATGGCGACCGGGGCGCGGCCGGACGCCGCGCCCGCAAGCCGCCATTGGACAGGATAGCGGCCCGCCGTTCAAGCCTGGGCGCGATAGTCCTGCTGCGCCATCGGCTCCAGCGGATACAGCGGCCGCTGGCGGCGCTGGTAGGCGAACAGGCCGTAGTCCGAGCTGGTGACGCCCGGGCTGTCGCACTCGACCAGCGCGCCGGAGATGGGCACGAACACCGGCCGGCAATACATGCGCGACTTGACCAGCACGAAGCGCGCGGCGCGCGGGTCCAGGCCCAGGCTTTCGAACACGCCCAGGTCCCAGGGCTCGTGCGTGCGGCTGGTCAGCACCAGCTGCGCCGCGCCCAGGTCCAGCACCGCGCTGGGGCCCATGCAGGCGGTCTGCCCGGTGTAGGTCGGGCCGGTGATCACGTATTCGCCATTGGTCAGCGCGCGCACCACGCCGCGCAGCGTCACCGGCGCGGCGGCGCGGCCGATGGCGTCGATGGGCCGCTTGTTGCCCACCGGCAGCTCCACCGTGGCGCCCACGCCCGCGCGCGCCATGGCCGCGACGGCCTCGGGATCGCAGTACAGCCCGGCCTGGATGCCGGTCAGCCCCGCGTCCAGCGCCGCCATCAGCACGTCCATGGTGTCGCAGGTGCCGCCCGACATGCAGTTGTCGCCATGATCCAGCAGCAGCACCGGCTTGTCCGCGCCTTCGGCCAGCCGGGCCGCGCGCGCCAGCGAGTCGGCCAGCGGCTCACTGCGGTAGTAGAAGCCGTCGCGGTTGGCCCAGATGGCGTCGGCCAGCGCCGCCACGGCGCGCTCGGCGGCCGCGCGTCCGGCCTCGCCCGCGCCCACCGCCACCACGCTCAGGCAGGGCGCGGGGATGTCGGCCAGCGCGAAGCCGGCCAGCACCGACACGCCCAGCACCGCTCCCTGCTCGGCCTGGCGGGCGGCCTGCACCGCCTCGCGCATCGCGCCCTCGGCCGTGGCGCTGCGCAGCGTGTGGGTCATCAGCGGCAGGCGGCGCCAGGCCAGCGCCGGGCGCGGTCCGCCCGCCAGCCAGTCGAACAGGATGCGGCCGGCGTGTTCGCCGGTTTCGTACATGTCGACATGGGGATAGGTCTTGAAGCTGATGATGACGTCGGCGTTGTCCACCATCTTCTGCGTGACGTTGCCGTGCAGATCCAGCGCCACGGCCACCGGCACGCCCGGCGCGGCCTGGCGCAGCCGTTCCAGCAGGTCGCCCTCGCCGTCGTCGGTGGTCTCGACCGCCATGGCGCCATGCAGGTCCAGCAGCAGCGCGTCGCAGCCGGGCGCGGCGGCGACGATGCGGTCGCATAGTTCCCGGTAGGCCACGCCGTCCACCCGCCCGCTGGGGTAGGCCGTGGCCGACACCGGCGTGACCAGGTCGGCGCCGCGCGCCTCGGCCAGCTCGATGAAGGCGGACATGGCGGTGCGCTTGCCCTTGTTCTCTTCGTAGGCGGCGGCGTCGTAGGTCGGGCCGTCGTTGCCGAAGGCGGACAGCGGCGTGGGCACCGGCGAGAACGTGTTGGTCTCGTGGTTCATGCGCGCGATCAGGACTTTCATGTGGGGTCTCCCTTGGTTTTTTCTGCCGTGCCCGGTGCGCGCGCCGACGCGCCGCCCAGGCCGAGTTTTTCCATGGCCTCGCTGGCCTCGACGATCATGGCGGCCACCTCGGCCACGCTGACCCGCAGGCGGGTGGCGCGCGAACGCATGTGCTCGTAGGCCTCGCGCTCATCCACCCGCTGGTTGTCCATCAGCGCGCGGATCGCCTTCTCGATCACGCGGCGCGCCTTGATGGTGCCTTCCAGCTTGTCGATCTTGTTCTGCTGGCGGTTCTGGAACAGCTTGGCCGAGCGCGCCAGCACCAGCGTGCTGAGGATGCCGGCCGAGCGGAACGGCCGCGTCAGCACGCCGTGGGCGTTGGTCTTGAGCAGCTGCTTGAGCGTGGTCGGCGTCTCGTAGTCCGACAGCGCGATCAGCGTGGCCTCGGCCTCGCTGGCCGACCAGGCGGCGCTGTTCTGCCCGCACTGCGACACCAGGAAGAACACCACGTCGGCGCCCGCCGGCGGACAATCCGGGAAGGGCCAGTGCAGATGGATGCGGCAGCCGATGCGCTTGAGCTGCTCGACCAGCAGGTCGCGGTCCTCGCCGGGCGGATAGACCACGGCCACCGCGATGCTGCGCAGGTCCTCGTAGAGGCGGCGTAGGCTATGGTCCATGTCAGTACTCACCTTCGGGGCCGCACGGAGCCGGCTTCGCCGGTCCGTAGCGGCGCCCCCTGGAGGGGGGAGCGCGCAGCGCTTCGGGGGTGGGCCTCATCTCATTCCAGCCAGAAGGCGTCCAGGCCCAGGGACGTCATGTACGGATCCGGCCGCACCGCCGCGTCGCTCTGCCAGACCACGTCGAAGCCGCCGTCCGGCCGGCACACGCCGATGCGCGGCGTCAGGGCGCAATGATTGTTCTCGGGCAGCACCGCCAGCGGGCCGCCCGGCGCGTCGAAGGCCACCTGGTGCACCGCCTGCACCAGCTTGCGGGTGTCCTGGCTGCCCGCAAGCTGCAAGGCGCGGGCGTACAGATGCACCTGGCTATAGGATGCCTCGGCGTAGACGCTGGCCGGCCGCTCGCCGAAGCGCTGCCGCCAGCGCGCCAGGAAATGCGCGTTGGCCGGCGTGTCCACCGAATTGAAGTACGTGGCCGCGGTGATGTGGCCGGCGCACAGGGCCGGGCCGACCTGGGCCACCTCGGCCTCGGTCATGGTCAGGCTGGCGATGGGCATGCGCGCGGCCGACAGGCCCATCTCGTGGTAGCGGCGGTAGAAGCGCTCGGCGTCCGAGCCGATCAGTGTCGAGAACACCACGTCCGGCTGGATGCGGCGGATATCCTCGACCACCTCGTTGATGTCGGCCTGGTCGCAGCCCAGCCGCAGATAGGTTTCGTCGAGGATCTCGCCGCCGTGCTGCTCGACGGTGTCGCGCATGATGCGGTTGGTCTCGCGCGGATAGATGTAGTCGGCGCCCACCAGGAAGATGCGCGAGCCGCAATGCCGGATCAGGTAGGCCGCCAGCTGCATGCTGCCCTGGTTGGGCGCGGCGCCCGTGTAGATGACATTGGGCGAATACTCGAAACCTTCGTAGACCGAGGCGTACCACAGCAGCGAGTTGCTGCGCTCGACCACCGGCAGCATGGCCTTGCGGCAATGCGAGGTGCAGCCGCCGAAAATCACGTTGACCTCGTCGTCCAGCAGCAGCCGGCCGGCCAGCCGGCGGTATTCCTCGCTCTCGCTGCGCGGGTCGTAGACCACCGGCTCCAGCGGCCGGCCCAGCACGCCGCCCAGCGCATTGATCTCTTCCACGGCCAGCACCGTGCCGAAGAAATGCTGCGACTCGGTGGTGCCGCTGACGCCGCTGCGCGAGTACAGCACGCCGATGCGCCAGCCGGGCACGGCCGGGGCCGGCGGCGTGGCCGGGTGCGGGGTCGGCGCGTGGCCGCCGTTGGCCTGCGTCATGGCGTCGGGATTCGGGTTCATGCCTGCCGGTTCATACCTTCAAGTGATCAATGATATGGCCTGCGGCCCCGGCCGCGCCAGCCTCGCCCTGGTCGACGATGGCGCCCTGCTTCAGGATCAGGTAGCGGTCGGCCACCTTGAGCGCGAAGGCCACGTTCTGCTCGACGATGAACATGCTGGTGCCGCGCCGCTCGCGCTCCCAGGCCAGCGCGCCGGCCAGCCGGTCGATCACCGAGGGCTGCAGGCCTTCGGTGATCTCGTCCAGCAGCAGCAAGGCGGGCCGTTGCATCAGCCCGCGCGCCACCAGCAGCATCTTCTGCTCGCCGCCCGACAGGGTGCCGGCATGCTGGCGCAGTCGGCTGGCGAATACCGGAAACAGTTCCCGCACATCGGCGAAGCGCTCGTCGAACAGCCGGTCGGACGGCAGGCCCAGCCGCAGGTTGTCGCGGATGCTCAGGTCCGGGAACAGCGCCTGCTCCTGCGCGGCATAGGCCACGCCATGGCGCGCCACGTCCTGCGGCCGCATGCGCGTGGCGTCCGCGCCGCCCAGCCGCACCCGGCCGCCGGCCTTGGGCAGATAGCCCATGACCGTCTTGAGCAGCGTGCTCTTGCCCATGCCGTTCTTGCCCAGCAGCGCCACGCAAGCCCCAGGTTCCACCGCCAGCGACACGTCGCGCAGCACCAGCGCCGACTTGTAGCCGCTGGACACGCCCTCCAGGGCCAGGGCCGGCTGGCCGCCCTGCCCGCCCGCGCCGACGCATCCGTCCGCCTTCGCATGTCCATTCGCCTGCATGCTCATTGCCGCGCCTCCTCTGCCACCGCCTGCGCGCTGCCGGCGTAGATGGCGCGCACCAGCGCCGACTCCACCACTTCCTGGAAACTGCCGTCCATCACGATGCGCCCCTGGTGCAGCACCACGATGCGCGTGGCCACCTCGGCCACGAAATCCAGGTCGTGCTCGACCAGCAGGCAGCACAGCCCGTAGCGCCGCGACAGCGAGGACAGCACCTCGCCGATGCGGGTGCGCTCGGCCTTGCTCAGGCCCGCCGTGGGCTCGTCCAGCAACACCACGCGCGGCTCCAGCGCCAGCACCATGGCCAGTTCCAGCGCCTGCTGCTGGCCGTGCGACAGGTCGCGCGCGGGCCGCTCCAGGCACTGGTCCAGTTCCGTCATGCGCAGCACCTCCAGCGCGTAGGGCGGCAGCGCCAGCTCGGGCGCGCGCCGCAGCCAGGACGGACGCTCGCGGATGGCCGAGGCGATGCGCAGGCTTTCCGCCACGGTCATGCTGTCGAAGATGTTCGCGTTCTGGAACTTGCGGCCCAGCCCGGCGCGCACGCAGAACGCCGGCCCCTCGCGCCGGATGGTCCGCCCGCACAGCTCGACCTCGCCGGCCGAGCGCTCGGCGCCGTCGGCGATGCAGCGCATCAGCGTGGTCTTGCCCGCGCCGTTCGGGCCGATCAGTCCCAGCAGCTCGCCCCCGCCGGCCTTCAGGTCGATGCCTTCCAGCACCTGCAGGCTGCCAAAGCGCTTGGCCACGCCGCTCAGGCTCAAGGCGGCCGCGCCTTCCGGCGCCGGCGGCCTGACGGTCAGCGCCGGCGCCGGCGCGGCGGCCGCGCGCCGTTTCGGCCCCAGCAGCAGCGGCAGCAGCCCACGCGGCAGCAGCAGGATGACCACGATGAAGGTCACGCCCAGCAGCAATTGCCACACAAAGGGCATGTAGCCGCTCAGGTACGAGGCCGCCAGGTTGATCAGGATCGCGCCCAGCACCGGCCCCCAGATCGTGCCGCGCCCGCCCAACGCCACCCAGATGATCAGCTCGGTGCCGAACACGAAGCCGGTCAGCTCCGGCGCCACCACGCCACTGAAGGCGCCGTAGCCGAAGCCCGCCAGCGCCGCCACCACGCCGCACGCGACCAGCAGCGCGATGCGCCAGCGCGCCGTGTCCAGCCCCAGGTAGCTGCAACGCGATTCGTTGTCGCGCAACGCCGCCAGGATGCGGCCGGCGTCGCTGCGCGTCACCGTCCAGGCCAGCAGCGCCACCGCCGACAGCGCGCCCGCCGCCACCACGTACCAGGCCTGCAGCGACAGGTCGAAGCTGTCGTAGCCGGTCAGCCCCGAGGACGAGCCGGTATAGGTGCCGCCGGACAGCGCCACCTGGGTCAGCACGATGGGCAGCACCAGCGATATCACCGTGGCGAAGAACGGCGAGGCGCCCCGGTAGAAGGACAGCCAGCCCGTCACCAGCGCCAGCGCCGCCGAGGCCAGCGCCGCCGCCAGCACGGCCAGCGCCGCCACTCCGGGCGAGAAGCCGAAATGCGTGAAGGCCAGCCCGGCCGCATAGGCGCCCACGCCGAAGAACGCCGACTGCCCGAAGGTCAGGTAGCCGGTATAGCCCCACAGCAGGTCCACCGTCACCGCGGCGATGGCGAAGAACAGCGCCTTGATCAGCACGTTCAGCAGATAGGTATCGAACAGCCAGGGGCCGGCCACGGTCAGCGCCAGGCACAGCGCCGCCAGCGCGCCCAGGTCGCGGCCGCTGCGGCGCGCGCGGCCGGCGGGCGCCTCGCGTTCCAGCAAAGTGTCAGTCATCATGGGTTCTCCGTGGCGCGCGCGCCACTACAGCGTCAGTCATGGGAAAAGCCCTGCGGACGGATGCGCAGCGTCAGCGCCGCCAGCACGGCGATCGTGACGCCGCCCAGGATCGGGCTGAGGTACACGCTCACCAGCACCTGGCAGGCGCCGTACACCAGGCAGGTCAGCAGCAGCGCGCCGATCGAATGGCCGGACACCATCACCAGCATGAAGGCGCTGACCAGCCAGGGCAGGCCCATGTTCGGATCGACGCTGGACAGCGGCGTGATCAGCGCGCCGGCCAGCGCGCCCAGGCCAGCGCCCAGGCCGAAGGTCGCCAGGCGGATGCGCTCGGCCTGGATGCCCAGCCCGCGCGCCAGGTTCTCGTTCATGATGACGGCGCGCGTGCGCACGCCGAAGCGCGTGCGGTTCAGCAGCAGCGTCAGCAACAGGTACAGCAGCAGCGCCGCCGGGATCAGGAACAGCCGGTAGGCCGAATACTCCGTGCCCAGCAAGCTCGCCGCGCCCTGCACCGGCGAATCGACGAACTGCACCTCGCGGCCGAAGGCCATGGTGATGAGCTGGCCGATCACGATGCCCAGGCCCCAGGTCGCCAGGATGGCGTCCAGCGGCCGCTTGTACAGCGGCTGCACGATCAGCCGCTCGACCAGCAAGCCGGTGGCCACGCCCGCCGCCAGCGCGGCCGGCAGCGCCAGCCAGGGGTTCAGCCCCAGCTGCGTCACCACCAGGCTGGCGTAGCTGCCCAGCGTGATGATGGCGCCATGGGCGAAGTTCACGATCTTCATCACCCCGAAAATGATCATCAGGCCGGCGGTCACGATGAACAGCATGGCCGCGGTGCTCAGGATGTCCAGCAACAATCCCATCGTCTTCTCCGGCGGCCGCCCGACTGGCGAGCGGCGCGCATCCAACACAGTTTGCTGCGCCCCGGCAATGCGCCTGGCGGGGCCGCACGGAGCCGGCTTTGCCGGTCCGTGGCGGCGCCCCCTTTCGAGGGGGGAGCGCGCAGCGCTTCGGGGGTGGGCCTCACCTCACTTGAGATCCGGACACTGGGCGCCGGGGTCCACGTTCTCGAAGGTCTGCAGGATCTTGATGGACCCGTCCTGCTGCACCTGCCCCAGCCGCATGGTCAGCGCGGCATGGCGCTGGCGGTCCATCTTCACCACCCCGCGCGGGCCGTCGAACGACACCTGGCTCAACGCCGCCACGATCTTCTGCGCGTCCATGCCGCCGGCCTGCTCCACCGCCGCCTTGTACAGGTAGAACCCCTCGTACTGCGGCTCGGACAAGTCATTGGCGGTCTTGGCCTGGTCGCCGAACTTGGCTTTCAGCGCGGCCAGGAATTTGTGGTTCTGGGCGTTGTCGATGCTGGTCAGGTAGGACGCCGACATATACATGCCCGCCGCCGTGTCGCCCATGGTCCTGGCCGTGCCCTCGTCGATGGCCAGGTTGCCATAGGGCATGGACAGTCCGGCCGCGCGGATCTGCTTGGCCAGGCCCACGTTGGGGCTGCCGCCGGCGGTGGAGCTGATCAGCGCGCCGGGCTGGGCCGAGCGGATCTTCGAGACGATGGGCGTCCAGTCGGTGCCGTCCATGGGCAGGTATTCCTCGCCCACCACCTTGCCGCCCTGCTTCTCGATGTACTCGCGGGTGAACTTGAGCATGCCCCGGCCAAAGGCGTAATCGCTGCCGACCAGGAAGAAGGTCTTGACGCCGCGCTCCTTCATGAAATGGTCGACGATGGGCGCGACCTGCTGCTCCGGCACCCAGCCGTTGACGTGCATCCAGCGGTTGCAGGAACGGCCTTCGTAGAACGAGCTGTAGATGTACGGGACCTTGCCCCGGTTGATGATGGGCAGCGCGGCGTTGCGCGCCGCGCTGGTTTCCATGGCGATCACGGCGTCCACTTTCTTCTGGAACACCAGCGTGTCGTAGGCCTTTTGCGCGCCCACCGCCGACGAGGCGTCGTCGGCGATCTCCAACACCACCTGGCGGCCCAGGATGCCGCCGGCGGCGTTGATCTCGTCGGCGGCCAGCTGCGAGGCCTGCACCACGGCCGGCGCGATCACGCTGTTGGCGCCGGACAGGCCCACCGGCACGCCGATGCGCAAAGGTTCGGCGGCCTGCGCGGACGCGACCGCGCCCAGCAGGGCGACCACCGACAGGCGCAGCAGGAAGCTGCAATACGGAAGACGGCGTTGCGGAATGCTCATGGTTTTCTCCTTGGGGGCCGGCGGTGGTCCGCCATTTGAATGTGCTGCGTGAATATGCTGCGCGGACAGGCCGCGATTCGCTGCTCGATTCCTGGTTCAGTTCGCCGCCCGGTCCACCGCCGGCGACGGGCCGGCGCCCAGCATTTCGTCGTACACGTCGCGGCGCCGGTCGCGCAGCACGTGGTTGAAGGCGTTGAGCTGGCGCGCGCGGCGCGCGGCCTTCAGGTCCACCGCCGCGACCAGGATCTCCTCCCGGTCATGGCTGGCCGGCCCGGCCACGGTCCAGCCCTGCGCGCCCACGATCAGGCTGCGGCCGACGAAAGGCTGGCCACGCTCGGTGCCCACGCGGTCGGCGCAGGCCACCGTCAGGCCGTTGCTGTGGGCGCCGGCGATCGCCAGCGCGTGTGCCATCGCCGGGCCGTCGGGCGTCTGCCCCGGCATGGGTACCCAGTTGGTGGGCACCGCCACGATGTCCGCGCCGCGCATCGCCAGCAGCCGGTAGACCTCGGGGAACCAGCCGTCGTAGCAGATGGCCACGCCCAGCCGGCCGAACTCGGTGTGGAATACCGGCAGGCCCAGGTCGCCCGGCTCGAAATACAGGTTCTCGTCGCCCCACAGGTGCAGCTTGCGGTAGGTGCCCAGATAGCCTTGCGGGCCGGCGACCAGCGCCGAGTTGTAGAGCCGGCCGCCGTCGCGCTCGGCGATGCCGGCCACCAGATGGATGCCCAGCCGTTGCGCCAGCGCGATCCAGGCGCGCGCGCTGGGGCCGTCCGGCACCGTCTCGGCCAGTGCGCAGGCTTCCTCGCGGCTGTCAAACATGTAACCGGTATTGGCCAGCTCGGGCAGCACCACCAGCCGCGCGCCCTGGGCGGCGGCCTGTTCGACCAGCGCCTCGGCGCGCGCCACGTTGGCGGCAACCTCGCCCATCGCCGGTGCCATCTGCACGCAGGCGATCCGCAACTCGGCGGCGGTCGGATGCTGCGGGAAAGACTCTTGCATGCCATCTCCTTCATTTCTGGAACACAACGCGACGCACGATCCGACGATGAAAACAAAAAGCCCCCGACCACGCGTTGCGTGCATATCGGGGGCTTTCATAGCCAGAAGGTGAATTCAGGCGGCAATCATTGCCGCGGGTACCGCCACTGCCGGCGCGCCGTGCGCGCCGCGGTCGAAGCTGACCTTGGCTCGCATGATAGAAAGGCCGCCAGCGGCGCGGCAATAAGAGATTTCCCGGACAAATCGTCTCGAAATGACACCACGGCCGGCATCGCCGGCGTTACTATCGCGCTCCGGAAAATTCCGCGGATCGCGCCTTGCCCGCGCGCCGCGCCTGGACGATCGCGCACGCAGGGGGCTCATGCGCGACGGATTCCGGTGTCCATCGGCCCCTGGGAGCAACAATCGATGACGCATGACCTGCATGGCAAGCAACGATGGTGGGCGCTGATGGTGCTCTGCCTGGGCGTGTTGATGATCGTCCTGGACACCACCATCGTCAACGTCGCCCTGCCCTCGATCCGCGAAGACCTGCAATTCTCCGAGACCGCGCTGGTCTGGGTGGTCAACGCCTACATGCTGACCTTCGGCGGCTTCCTGCTGCTGGGTGGACGGCTGGGCGACCTGTACGGCTCGCGCCGCATGTTCCTGGCCGGCCTGACGCTGTTCACCGCCGCGTCGCTGGCCTGTGGACTAGCCCAGGGACAGACGCTGCTGATCGTGGCGCGCGCCGCGCAAGGCCTGGGCGGCGCCGTGGTCTCGGCGGTGTCGCTGTCGCTGATCATGAACCTCTTCACCGAGCCGGGCGAACGCGCCCGCGCCATGGGCGTGTACGGCTTCGTCTGCGCCGGCGGCGGCAGCATCGGGGTGCTGCTGGGCGGCCTCCTGACCAGCGCGCTGAGCTGGCACTGGATCTTCCTGGTCAACATCCCGATCGGCGTGCTGGTCTACGCGCTGTGCCTGCGGCTGCTGCCGGCGTCCCGGCCCGCCCCGGCCGGCACCCGGCTGGACGCGGGCGGCGCGCTGACCGTGACCGCCTCGCTGCTGCTGGCGGTCTATGCGGTGGTCAACGGCAACGAGGCCGGCTGGACCTCGACGCAGTCGCTGTCGCTGCTGGGCGCGGCGGCGCTGTTGATGGCGCTGTTCCTGGCGATCGAGGCGCGCTCGTCCGACCCGCTGATGCCGCTGTCCATGTTCCGCCTGCGCAACCTGGCCACCGCCAACGTGGTGGCGGTGCTGTGGGCCGCCGCGATGTTCGCGTGGTTCTTCGTGTCCGCGCTCTACATGCAGCGCGTGCTGGGCTATGACGCCATGCAGGTGGGCCTGGCCTTCCTGCCCGGCAACCTGATCATGGCCGTGTTCTCGCTGGGCCTGTCGGCCAAGCTGGTGATGCGCTTCGGCATCCGCGGGCCGCTGGCCTGGGGGCTGGCGCTGGCGGCCCTGGGACTGGCGCTGTTCGCGCGCGCGCCCATCGATGGCAGCTTCACGCTCGACGTGCTGCCCGCGATGGTGCTGCTGGGACTGGGCGCGGGCGTGGCCTTCAATCCCATGCTGCTGGCCGCCATGAGCGACGTCGAGCCGTCGCGCTCCGGCCTGGCCTCGGGCCTGGTCAACACCGCCTTCATGATGGGCGGCGCGCTGGGACTGGCTGCGCTGGCGAGCCTGGCCGCCGCGCGCAGCGCCGGACTGGCGGCGGCCGGGGCCGCCCCGCAGGCCGCGTTGAACGGCGGCTACCAGGCCACCTTCCTGGCCGGCGCCCTCATCGCCGGCGTCGCGGCGCTGCTCAGCGCCGCGCTGGTGCGCACGCGCAACCACGAGCTGGCGCGGCCGGCCGGCGACACGCCGCCCATGCACTGATCCGGAACGGGCGTGGCGCCGCCGCCACGCCCGCCCGGACTTTGCAGAGCTTGACGGTCCGGGGCGGACGGGCTTGCGCTAATCTGGCTGCGCCACCACAGCCAGGCAGCCACCTCATGACCTTTCTCGCAAGCGCCAACCTGCTGCGCCGCCGCGACGGCCACGAAGCCCGCGTCACCTTCGTCGAGCTGTTCTTCGACCTGGTATACGTCTTCGCGGTCACACAGATCTCCCACAGCCTGCTGCACGACCTGACCCTGATGGGCGCGCTGCACGCGCTGGTCTTGTGGTTCGCCGTGTGGCTGGGCTGGCAGTACACCTGCTGGGTCACCAACTGGTTCGACCCCGACGCCGTGCCCATGCGCGTCATGCTGTTCGCCGTGATGCTGGCCGGCCTGGTCTCGGGCGCCGCCCTGCCCGGCGCCTTCGGCGCCACCGGGCTGGTGTTCGCCATCAGCTACGTGGTGATCCAGGTCGGCCGCACGCTGTTCATCGTGCTGCACCTGGGGCCCTCGCATCCGCTCTCGCCCAACTTCCGCCGCATGCTGGCCTGGCTGTGCGTGTCGGCGGTCCTTTGGATCGCCGGCGGCCTGTCACAGGACGGCACGCGGCTGGCGCTGTGGGCGCTGGCGGTGGCCTGCGAATACCTGTCGCCCATGATCGGCTTCCGCTTCCCCGGCCTGGGCCGTTCCGCCACGAGCGAATGGACCATCGAGGGCGGCCACCTGGCCGAGCGCTGCCAGCTCTTCGTCATCGTGGCGCTGGGCGAGACCCTGCTGATCACCGGCGCCACGCTGGCCGGCCTGGACAACTGGCACGCGCCGGCGCTGATCGCGCTGCTGGCCGCCTTCCTGGGCACCGCCGCGATGTGGTGGGTGTATTTCGACACCAGCAGCCATGACGGCACCGAGGCCATCGTGCATTCGGACGATCCGGGCCGCATCGGCGCCTGGTTCCACTACGTGCACGTGATCCTGATCGCCGGCGTGATCGTCTCGGCCGTGGCCAACGAACTGGTCATCCTGCATCCGGACGGCCGCATCGCCATGCCGGCCGCCGCCGCGCTGATCGGCGGCCCGGCGCTGTACCTGGCCGGCAACGGCATCTACAAGACCGTCGTCTATGGCCGCTTCCCGCTGTCGCACGTGGTCGGCCTGCTGTTGCTGGCGGTGCTGGCGCCCATCGCTTTCGTCACCGACAACCTGATGGTGGGCGGCCTGACCACGCTGATCATGATCCTGGTGGCGGCCTGGGAAAGCGTGGCGCGGCGCAAGGCGCGCGCCGCCGCCCCGCACTGAGCCAGGGCGCGCGCGGCGATCAGCCGGCCGCCGGCCGCTGCGAGAACACCTCGCGCATGGCCTCGGCCGCGCGCTGCATCACCGGCACGGCGCGCAGCAGATCGTCCAGCATCACCCGCGCCGTCGGCGCATGGCAGGCCACGGCCGCCACCACGCGGTCTTCCTCGTCGCGCACCGGCACCGCCACCGCGCTCATGCCGCGCACGAATTCCTCGTTGTCGATGCCGATGCCGCGCGCGGCCAGGCGCTCCAGCTCTTCCTCCAGCTGCTCGGGCCGGATCAGCGTGCGCGGCGTGTTGCGCGTGAGCGGCAGTCGCGCCACCACGCGCGCGCGTTCCAGCCGGCTCATCGAGGCCAGGAACAGCTTGCCGCTGGCGGTGCAGTGCATGGGCACGTGGCTGCCCACCGCGAAGATCAGCCGCAGCGGCTCGGCGGTTTCGACACGCTCCATGTAGATGACGCGGTCGCCGTCGGGCGCGGTCAGGTTGCAGGTTTCTCCCAGCGTGCCGGCCAGCTGCGCCAGCACCGCGCGGCAGGCGCGCGTGTAGGCCGAGGCGCGCAGCGTGGCCAGCGCCAGCGCGCCGGCCTGCGGCCCCGGCACATAGCCGCGCTCGACCGGCGTGGCGGCGACGAAGCCGGCGCGCTGCATCGCGGCCAGCAGCCGCATCAGGGTGGTCTTGGGCATGGCCAGGCGCTGCGCCAGCTGGGCCAGCGTGGGCGGATGCTGGGCGCGGGCCAGATGGTCCAGCACATGCAGGGCGCGCAGGCTGCGCGCCTCTTCCAGCCGCGACCCGGCGTCCTCGTCCTGGCCGCCCTGGATGCCGCCATCGGCGCCGTCCCGCGATGCTGCACTGCGATTTTGAAACCGAAGCCCCATGTTCTGTTCCATTTCCCGCCCCGCGCGCCGATTGCGCTTGGCCCGACGCGCGCGCTTCCTAGAATCGCCTCAAGCCTCGCGGGCCGTGCTCGCGCCGCGAGGAACCCGGCCAGTATATAAGCGCCCCGGCCTCGGCAAGCAGGAAACACGCGTCGTGGCGGACGCGCGGCTTGCACGGGTCCAGGCGCCAGGGAGACAGGCGGCATGTCGGACACAGTGGACTACATCGTGGTGGGCGCCGGCTCGGCCGGATGCGTGCTGGCCAACCGGCTGAGCGAGGACGGCGCGCATGCCGTCTGCCTGCTGGAGGCCGGTCCGCGCGACCGCTATCCGTGGATACACATCCCCATCGGCTACGGCAAGACCATGTTCCACAAGGAAGTGAACTGGGGCTACTACACCGATCCCGATCCCAACATGCTGGGCCGCCGCATCTACTGGCCGCGCGGCCGCACGCTGGGCGGCTCCAGCGCCATCAACGGCCTGATCTACATCCGCGGCCAGCGCGCCGACTACGACGCCTGGGCCGCCGCCGGCAATCCCGGCTGGCGCTGGGAAGACTGCCTGCCCTACTTCCGCCGGCTGGAGGACAACGACCTGGGCGAGAGCCCCACGCGCGGCGTGGGCGGCCCGCTGAGCGCCACCTCGATCAAGACGCCGCATCCACTGGTCGAGGCCATGATCGAGGCCGCCGCCGGCCTGGGCGTGCCGCGCGTGCGCGACTTCAACACCGGTGCACAGGAAGGCGCGGGCTATTACCAGCTCACCACGCGCCACGGCCGGCGCTGCTCCACCGCCGTGGCCTACCTGCGTCCGGCCGAGGGCCGGCCCAACCTGCGCGTGCAGACCGGCGCCCACGCCATGGCCGTGCTGTTCGAGGGCCGCCGCGCCTGCGGCGTGCGCTACCGCGTCGACGGCGAGGTGCGCACGCTGCGCGCCCGGCGCGAGGTGCTGCTGTGCGCCGGCGCGCTGCAATCGCCGCAACTGCTGCAGCTGTCCGGCGTCGGCCCGGCGGCGCTGCTGCGCCAGCATGGCATCGACGTGGTGAGCGACCTGCCGGGCGTGGGCGAGAACCTGCAGGACCATCTGCAGATCCGGCTGATCTACGAAACCACCCGCCCCATCACCACCAACGACCAGCTGCGCACGCTGGCCGGGCGCGCGCGCATCGGCCTGCAATGGCTGCTGTTCCGCGACGGGCCGCTGGCGGTCGGCATCAACCAGGGCGGCCTGTTCTGCCGCGTGGATCCGGCCAGCGCTACGCCAGACACCCAGTTCCATTTCGCCACCCTGTCGGCCGACATGGCCGGCGGCAAGGTGCATCCGTTCTCGGGCTGCACCTACTCGGTGTGCCAGCTGCGGCCCAGCTCGCGCGGCCATGTGCGGCTGCGCAGCGCCGATCCTTTCGAGGCGCCGTCCATGCAGCCCAACTATCTGTCCACCGAGCTGGACCGCCGCATGGCGGTGGCGGCGGTCAAGTACGCGCGCCGGCTGGCGGCCGCCGAGCCGCTGGCCGGGCTGATGAAGCGCGAGTTCCGGCCCGGCCCCGAGGTGCGCGACGACGACGAGATCCTGCACTTCTGCCGTGAGTACGGCGCCACCATCTTCCATCCCTCGGGCACGGCCAAGATGGGGCCGGCCGACGATCCCCTGGCGGTGGTGGACGAGCGGCTGCGCGTGCGCGGCGTGGCCGGGCTGCGCGTGGTCGACTGCTCGGTCATGCCGACGCTGGTGTCGGGCAACACGAATGCGCCCGTGATCATGCTGGCCGAGCGCGCGGCCGAATTCATCTTGCGGGAACAGTCGCTCCCCGAAACGCCAGGCGCCGACTCGCTGGAGGCATGCCCGCGTACCGGCAAGGCCGGCATCGCGGCAGCCCGATGATGCGGCATCCGCCAGTCCAACCGTAGCACCCCCACGGCCAGGCGCGGCGCAGACCGTCCGGCCATCCACCAGAGGAGAGCAGACATGGCCAAGCAGAACGTAGCGGCGGTGCGCAGAGTCGTCACCGCCTCGCTGATCGGCGCCACCATCGAGTGGTACGACTTCTTCCTGTACGGCGTCGTCGCCGGCATCGTGTTCAACAAGCTGTACTTCCCCACGGACGACCCGCTGGTGTCGACCATGCTGGCCTACACCACCTTCGCGGTCGGCTTCATCACGCGTCCGCTGGGCGGCCTGATCTTCGGCCACTTCGGCGACCGCATCGGCCGCAAGAGCATGCTGGTGATGACGCTGATGATCATGGGCGTGTCGACCTTCCTGATCGGCCTGGTGCCCACCTATGACAGCATCGGCATCTGGGCGCCCGTGCTGCTGCTGCTCTTGCGCGTGTTCCAGGGCATCGGCCTGGGCGGCGAATGGGGCGGCGCGGTGCTGATGGCCTATGAATACGCGCCGCCGGAGAAAAAGGGCTTCTACGCCTCGCTGCCGCAGATCGGGCTGGCCATCGGCCTGTGCCTGGCCTCGGGCACGGTGGCGCTGCTGTCCACCCTGCTCACCGACGCGCAGTTCATGGCCTGGGGCTGGCGCGTCGCCTTCCTGGCCTCGGCCGCGATGGTGCTGGTGGGCATGTACATCCGGCTCAACATCAAGGAGACGCCCGAGTTCTCCGAGGTCAAGGCGCGCAACGCCGAGAGCCGCATTCCCTTCTTCGACATGCTGCGGCGCTATCCGGGCAATGTGCTCAAGGGCATGGGCGCGCGCTACATCGACGGCGTGTTCTTCAATGTGTTCGGGGTCTTCTCGATCTCGTACCTGACCCAGACCGTGCAGATCACGCGCACGCAGGCGCTGACCGGCGTGATGGCGGCGGCGCTGGTGATGTGCGTGTTCATCCCCTTCTTCGGCCGGCTGTCGGACCGCGTCGGCCGCACCCGCGTGTATTTCTGGGGCTCGCTGATCACGGCGGCAGCGTCCTTCCCGGGCTTCTGGCTCATGCTCAACAGCCAGGGCAGCGTGATGCTGGTGTGGCTGGCCATCATCGTGCCCTTCGGCATCTTCTACGCCGCCGTCTACGGGCCGGAGGCCGCGCTGTTCTGCGAGCTGTTCGACGCCAAGGTGCGCTACACCGGCATCTCCTTCGTCTACCAGTTCTCGGGCATCTTCGCCTCGGGCATCACACCCATCATCGCCACCGCCCTGCTCAAGAGCGGCGGCGGCCAGCCCTGGCTGATCTGCCTGTACGTGCTGTTCGCGGGCCTGGTGTCGGCGCTGTGCGCATGGCTGATCGGACGCGGCGGGCAGCCGGCGGGCCAGGAGGCCGGCCAGGCGGGCGGCGCGGCCTTGCCCCGCGCCGGCCTGCGCAAGGCCTGAGCCGGGATGCGGGACGGATCGCTTGCGGGCCGCCCGATGCCAGGCACCCCAAGCCGGCCGTCCCGCGCGGCCGGATCAGGCGCGAACGGCGGGCCGGCCGTGGAACGGGTAGTTGGGATCGTTGTAGCCGTGGGTGGAGGCGTGGCCCGGCGTGACCCAGCCATCCACCAGCGTCTCGTCCTCGGGCGTGATGCGCAGGTCCAGCGCGGCGTAGTAGTCCTGCATCTGCGCCAGCGTGCGCGGGCCGGCGATCACCGAGCTGACCAGCGGATTGGCCAGCACCCAGGCGGTGGCGAAAGGGCCGGGCTGCACGCCGCGCGCGGCGGCATGCTCGACCAGCCGCTGCGCGATCCGCAGCGATTCCTCGCGGAACTCGGTGGCCAGGATGCGGCGGTCGCCACGACCGGCGCGCGTGTCCGCCCCGGGGGCCTGGCCCGGCAGGTACTTACCCGTGAGCACGCCGCGCGCGATCGGGCTGTACGGCACCACGCCGAGCCCATAGTGACCGCAGGCGGGCAGGATCTCGACCTCGGGGCCACGGTTGAGCATGTTGTAGTACGGCTGGCAGACCACCGGCTGCGGCACGCCCAGCTGCGCGCACAGGCGCATGACCTCGGCGATGCGCCAGCCGCGGAAATTCGACAGGCCGAAGCCGCGCAGCTTGCCGGCGCGGATCAGGTCGCCCAGCGCCCACACGGCCTCTTCCAGGTTTTCCTCTTGGTAGTCGCGGTGCAGGTACAGGATGTCGAGGAAATCGGTGTCCAGTCGCGCCAGGCTGGCCTCGACCCCGCGCACCAGCCACTGGCGCGAATAGTGCGCCTGGTTGGGGCCCTGGCCCATGGCGTTGCCGATCTTGCTGGCCAGCACCCAGTCATGGCGCTGGCCCTTGAGCAGCCTGCCCAGCACCTGTTCGGAACGGCCGTCGTTGTAGACGTCGGCCGTATCGATGAAATTCACACCCTGTTCGCGCGCCGACGCGACGATGCGCGCGGCCTCGTCGTCCGGCGTCTGTTCGCCGAACATCATGGTGCCCAGGCACAGCGGCGATACGCGGAGATTGCTGTTTCCCAGTCTGCGGTAATTCATGGCGGTTCCCTTGTGGCGTTGCGGGCGGCGTCTGCGCCGGACGGCACATATTGCCAGAAGCCCGCGCCATGGGACGCGCCGGCGCCGCGGCCGTGCCGCGCGCCATGCCTGCGTTCAGGGATCCGTCAGTGCGGGCGAAGCGTCAGGCGGGCATGCCCGCCGGCGCCGCGCGGCGGCGCGCGCCGTCCAGCAGCAGGTCCGAGATGAAGCCCGACAGCGTCGAGGACTCCTGCCCCGGCGCCTGGCGCACGAAACGTTCGATGATGCCCATCAGCGCATGCGCGAACAGCTCGGCCGAGACCTCGGCGCGGAACAGGCCGGCCTGCTGCTCCAGGCGCACCCTGGCCGCGATCATGCGCGCCAGTTCGTCCTTGAGATCTTCGGCCGAATCGGCCTGGAAGAAGCCGATGCGGGTCAGGTCGGGATTCTCGCGCAGGATGGCCAGCAGGCCGCCGACGCTGGCGCGCACGCGCTCGTCCAGCCCCGAGCCCGGCGCGCCGGGCTCGCGTTCCTGGCCGATGATGCCGCGCAGGCGCTCGGCGAACATGCCGACGAGTTCGTCATAGGCCGCCTGCTTGCTGGTGAAGTATTGATAGAAGACCGGCTGCGTCACGCCGGCGCGAGCAACAATGTCGCTGATCCGGGTATGCTGAAAGCCGCGTTCGGCGAATTCCGCCGCGGCGACTTCCAAGAGCTGCAATCTGGTGCGTTCGCCTTTCGTCAGGCGTGGGTCTTGCGATAAAGATGGGGGTCGTGCCGTACTCATGAATGGTCTTGCCTTGCTAGTCGCGAGAAAATACTACCTTCGTATTCTTTTGACCACTGTTTCCCTGTATTGCCACACCGCCAAGATGTATCGACTGTTGCGTCGTTCGTTCCGTCTCCCATTTTTTTCGCTGCGCGCGGCCCTGCTGGCCGCGCCATTGTTGCTGGGCGGCTGCATTCCGTACCCGGCGTACAAGACGCTGCAGCCGCAGGCCCGCGCCACCGTGGTCGACGAGCAGTCCAGGCCCTTGGCGGACGCCCGCGTGATCCTGATCACCTCCTCCTATCCCTATGGCCGGGAACGCTGGCGCGATGCGCGGCGCAGCGGCGAGGAGGGCGTCGCCTCATTCGAGAATCACAGCGAATGGCGCGCCGAATCGCTGATGATCCACGGCCGGACGATCTTTTTCTGGAACTGGTGCGTGGAGAAGCCGGGCTATGCGACCTATCGCACGCTGCTGACGTCGTCGGACGACTTCGACGCGCGGCCGACGATCACGCTGACACCCGGATCGTCGCAAACTTGCGACGATCCGGGCGCGAGCAAGGACCGCCCGCCCAAGCCATGAAACCCGCTGAAATGCGGGTAACCATTGACACATCTATTTCCGCGCCACGGCGGTAAAGTAGCGTCATCGCCACAGTTTTCAGCGCATCGCTGAGCCTGGGCGACTAGGGAGCACGAATCATGAAGCGGTTTTCAGGCCGATTGGTCAGCGCGGCGCTGGCACTGGCCCTGGCAAGTTCGCCGGCCTTCGCCGGCAGGTATCACCATCACGATCACTATCGCGGCGGCAGCGCCAGCGGCTGGTGGATAGGCGGCGCGGTGGCGCTGGCCGCCGCCGGGCTGTACCTGGCGGCCAACTCGGAACCGAGCTACGCGCAGGCCGGCGTCTACGCGCCCGGCGTGGCCTACACCAGTCCTCCGGTCTATGCCGCGCCGGTCTATTCGGCGCCTGTCTATGCCGCGCCCGCGCCGGTCTACGCGGCCGCGCCGCAACAGTACGCGCCGGTGCAGTATCAACAGCAGAGTCCCGCCGACAAGGCGCTGGCCAACGCGTCCACCGATTGCCAGCGCTGGGCCGTCAACCAGAGCGGCTACGACCCCACCACCATCTCGCAATGGACCACGCAGGTCATGGTGGACTCCTACAACCGCGCGCTGGATTCCTGCATGAACAGCCGCGGCTACCGCGCCAACTGACTTCCAGGCCGGGCGGCCGCCATCAGCGCCGCCTGGCCCGCCAGGCCAGCCACGCGCCGGCGGCCAACGACAGAAGCGCCGGCACGATCCACACGAAGGCACTGTCCGTATAGACGACCTGATCCACCGGATCGTAGTCCCGGCCCAGCTCGTTGAAGTCGCGTATCAGGTACAGGTCGTACCAAAGCCAGAAGCAAAAGGCCGACAGCAGCAGGCACGCCCCTGCCCCAGCCGCCGCCACGCCGCGCCGGCGGCCCGCCGTGGTCGCCAGGAAGCGCCACGCCAGCCAGGCGCAGGCCCCGATCGCCACGGCCGCCAGCAGCTCGCCCATGTCAGGCTGTCCCTGCGCCTTCCAGCGCCAGCAGGCAGGCCTGCGCCTCGTCCCATTGCTGCTCGCTGAACACCTGCAAGCCCGCGTCGCGCAGCAGCGCCGCCGTCACGCCCTGGCCGGGCTGGCGCTGTCCCTGGAAACGGCCGTCATACACGTAGGCGCTACCGCAGGACGGACTGCCCTGCTTGAGCACGGCGATGCGGATGCCCTGGCGTCGCGCGGCATCCAGCGCCATGCCGGCGCCCTGCACGAAGGGCGCGGTGACGTCCTCGCCGTTGACCGCGACCACGCGGGCGCGGCCGGCCAGCACGGCGGCGGCATCGGCGCCCGGCTCGATCTCGGCGGGCGGCCGGGGAATGGGCATGCCGCCGGCGACCTCGGGACAGACGGACACGACGCGGCCCTCGGCGCGCCAGCGCGCCAGCACGGGATGATCGACGGGCACCCCGCGGCCGTCGTAGCGCACGGGGTTGCCCAGCAGACAGGAACTGACCAGGACGTATTGCATGAAAGGCACCGGAACCGCGGCAGGCATCGGGGCCCACGCCCCGCGCCCGCCGCAAACCCTGGATGATAGACCAGGGGCGGTCAACGCATCGCGCCACGGACGCACGGCAGCGACCGCCGCCAGCCGGCATGGCGCCGCCTTGTTCGATCCCGTTCACCGCCGGCGCCGCCACCGATCCGGTCGCCCTATCAGCCTAATGCGCCTCGACCCAGGCCCGCAGCGCCGGATCGCGCAGCTGCAGCACCTCGAACAGGCCCAGCGCGCGCAAGGCGGGCAAGGCCTGTGCGATGTCGCGCCCGGCGGCCTCGCGGTGCTCCGGCGTGGCGGCGGCGTCGCACCAGGCGCGCGCATTCGCCAGGAACGCGCCCACCGTGCCCTTGCGCACCATCACGCCCTGGAATTCGCCCTGGTTCACATCATCAGGCAATACGTCTTGCGCTTTCATGTCGGCTCCTTGCCGCGCCCGGGCCGCCGTGATGGCGCGCGCTGCGGGCACTGGCGCTACGATAGGAGCGTCGCGCCGGCAAGACTGGCGCATTCAGGTCATTCAATACCGCATTCGTGCCAATGCCGACTCCGCCCGCTCCCCTGCTCGACCCCGCCCTGGCACGTTCCCCGCGCGGTCCACGCGCCATCGCCGTGCGACGCGATGAAGCCGAGCTGCGCGACACCGCCATGCACCGCCACGCGCGCGGCCAGCTGCTGGGCGCGCGCCGGGGCCTGATCACGGTCTATGCCGGCGACCGGCAATGGGTCGCGCCGCCCTCTCAGGCAGTGTGGATTCCTCCGGGCTGGCCGCATGGGCTGCGCTCGCACGGGCCGTACTCGGGCTACAGCGTCTACCTGAGCCCGGCGGCCTGCGCCGGCCTGCCCTCGGCGCCGCGCGCGCTGGCGGCGTCCGCCCTGCTGCTGGCCGCCGTGGAGCGCGCGGCCGCCTGGGACGGCGATGCGCAGGACGCGCCGCGCCGGCGAGTGGTCGAAGTGATCCGCGACGAGATCCGCGACCAGCCGCAGGCGGCCGGCGCGCTGCTGCTGCCCGCCGAAGCCCGATTGCAACGGCTGGCGCTGGCCCTGTCGGACGATCCCGCCGACACCCGCACGCTGGCCCAATGGGCTGACTGGATCGGCATGGCGCCGCGCACGCTGGCGCGGCATTTCCTGGCGGAGACAGGCCTGACGCTGAGCGCGTGGAGGCAGCGCGCCCGCCTGATGCGGGCGCTGGAAATGCTGGCGGCGGGCGCCGCCGTGACCACGGTGGCGCTGGACCTGGGCTATGACAACGTCAGCGCCTTCATCGCCATGTTCAAGCGCGAGCATGGCGTGACGCCGGGACGCTACGCGCCAGGCGGCGCGTAGCCGACCCTTGCGCCGGGCGGCTCGACCGGACTCAGGCGTCCGAGGACGCGGCCGTCTTGCGCGGACGACGCGGACGCGCGGCGGTCTTGCGCGCGGGCTTGGCCTCGTCCGGCGCCGGCGCGTCGGCGGTAGCGGCAGGCGCCGGCGCGGCAACGCCGGCCTTGTCGCCAGTCGCGCCGTCGTCGGCGGCCATGGTGTCGCCCGTCGCCGTCTTGGCGGCCTTGCCCCGGCCGGCGGCGCGGCGCGGGGTCTTGGCGGCGCGCTTGGCGGCCGGTTTCGCGGTCGCCTGGACGGCGGCGGACGTGTCGGCATCGGCCGAACCATCCTGCGTTGCCTGGCTGTCGTCCTGCGCATGCGCGGCGGCGTCCGAACGCAGGTCCGGCGCGGCTTGCGACGGCCGCGTGGACGCGAAACCGGCGCTGGCGCGGGATTCGTCTCCCGCTTGCGCCTGCTCGCCTTCCCAGGATTCAGCATCCTCCCAAGGCAACACGGGCGCGGCCGCGCGCGCGGCGTCCTGCGCCGGTTCGCGGTCGCCATCCGTCGCCCCATCATCCTGCGCGCGCTCGGCGTCGCGGCGGCCGCCGCGCTTGCGATCGCGGCCCGACCGGCCCTTCGTGCCCTCCTGCTGACCGCCGCGCGAACCCCGCGCGGCGCCTTGCGCCGGTTCGGCGGAAGCTTCCTGCGTGGCGGCGGCGACGGCCTCATCCGCCGGCTGCAAGGCCGCGGCGCGCACGCCCTGGCGCGGCGCCGGACGGCCATGGGCGCTGTCGCGGTACACATAGGTACCCGACTTTTCCTCGCGGCCCACGTCCAGGAAACCGCGCGACTGCGCCTCTTCCAGCAGGTTGCCGAAGGCGCGGAAGCCGTAGTAGGACTCGTTGAAATCAGGCTTGCGCCGCTTGAGCGCGTCCTTCAGCACCGAGGCCCAGATCCTGTCGCCGTCGCCGCGCTCGGCCATGAGCGCGTCGAAGGTCTCGACCACCAGCTCGACCGCCTGGGTCTTGCGGGCTTCCTGTTCTTCCTTGCGGCGGCGTTCCTCTTCCGGCGTGCGGCGCTGGCCGCCGCCGGCGCCACGGCTGTCGCGGCTGTCGCGGCGCGACTCGGCGGCGCGCTGGCCTTCGCGGGCCAGGTCGTCATAGAAGATGAATTCGTCGCAATTGGCGATCAGCAGGTCGGAGGTGGACTGCTTGACGCCCACGCCGATCACCTTCTTGTCGTTCTCGCGCAGCTTGGACACCAGCGGCGAGAAATCGGAATCGCCGCTGATGATGACGAAGGTATTGACGTGGGACTTGGTGTAGCAGAGGTCCAGCGCGTCCACCACCAGGCGGATGTCGGCCGAATTCTTGCCGGACTGGCGCACGTGGGGGATTTCGATCAGCTCGAAATTGGCCTCGTGCATGGGGGCCTTGAATTCCTTGTAGCGCTCCCAGTCGCAATAGGCCTTCTTGACCACGATGCTGCCCTTGAGCAGCAGGCGTTCCAGCACCGGCCGGATGTCGAACTTCTGGTAGCGGGTATCGCGCACGCCCAGCGCCACGTTCTCGAAGTCGCAGAAAAGCGCCATGCTGACGTTTTCGTTGGGGGTATTCACAGTCTTTCTCCAATGCCGCGACGGCCGCGCGGACGCGTCGCTCAGGCCGTCATGATATACATTTCCCCTGGTCGCGCCCCATTTCCGTACCCCATTTCCGTGCCTGCTTTCCTTCGCCCACGCGCTCGCGCCATTGCGCGCCGCGTCCGGCGCCACGCCCGCCTCGTCCCATGCCCGCTCCAGACCTGCCCGTCCTGCTCACCCCCCGCCTGATCCTGCGCCCGCTGGCGCGCGAGGACGCCGACGCCATCCAGCGCCTGTTTCCACAATGGGAAGTGGTGCGCTATCTGGCCGACCACATCCCCTGGCCCTATCCGCCCGACGGCGCGCGCCATTTCGTCGAGGACCTGGCCCTGCCCGCCATGGCGCGCGGCCAGCAGTGGCACTGGTCGATCCGCGAGCAGGCCACGCCCGAGGCGCTGATCGGCGTGATCAGCCTGATGGACGACGAGCCGGACAATCATCGCGGCTTCTGGCTGGCGCCGGCCTGGCAGGGCCGGGGCTACATGAGCGAGGCCTGCGAGGCCGTGACCGGCTACTGGTTCGAGACGCTGGGCAAGCCGCTGCTGCGGGCGCCCAAGGCCATGCCCAACGCCGCCTCGCGCCGCATTTCCGAGAAATCCGGCATGCGGCTGCTGCGCACCGAGGAACGCGGCTATGTCAGCGGCCGCCATCCGAGCGAGCTGTGGGAAATCAGCCGCGAGGAGTGGTTGGCGCGCCGCAACCGCTGACGGCAAGGGCTGGCTTTGCGAACGGGGGCCGGCACAGGCGGCTCCGGCGACCGCCCCCCACCAAATGCGTCCCTTATTTACCCGCGACGCCCCAGCGCCCCGGCGCCCGCGCCAAGCCGCCGCTTACCGCCCTTTTCGCCCCGTTTTCCCGCCGATTGAAGGCGGCCCGTCCTGGATAGAATGCCCCAGCATCCAGCGCTGCGTCCGCGCAGCGCCTTCCCTTCGGGCCAGATCCATGAATCCGTCTACCGTCATCGGGGCCGCCGTCGGCCTGCTCACCCTGATCATCGTGGTGGCGCTGTCCGCCACCAACCCCGGCATGTATTTCAACCTGCCGGGCCTGGCCATCGTGCTGGGCGGCACCTGCGCCGCGCTCTTCATCGCCTACCCGCTGTCCGAGGTGGTGCGCGTGTTCAAGCTGGTGCGCACCGTGTTCCGCAACGACCAGCACGACCAGCAGCGCGACATCGACGAGCTGGTGAACATGGCCCAGCTGTGGATGAACACCGACGTGCACAAGGTCGAGCAGGAGCTGAAGAAGGTCTCGAACCCCTTCCTGCGCACCGGCGTGCAACTCATCATCGACAACACGCCCGAAGACCAGATCATCGAGCTGCTGCAATGGCGCGTGGCGCGGCTGCGCGCGCGCGAGCAGGCCGAGGCGCAGATGTTCCGCGTCATGGCCACCTTCGCCCCGGCCTTCGGCATGCTGGGCACGCTGGTCGGCCTGATCAACCTGATGGCGATCCTGGGCGACGGCAGCATGCAGACCATCGGCCAGCAGCTGGCGATCGGCCTGATGACTACGTTCTACGGCATCCTGCTGGCCAACCTGGTGTGCAAGCCCATCGCGGTCAAGCTGGAGCGTCGCACCGCCCGCCGCGTCGAATCCATGAACATGGTGCTGCAGGGCATCGCCATGATGTGCGAGAAGCGCGGCCCCGCCGTCGTGCGCGAGACCCTCAACTCCTTCGTCATGCACGTCGAGGACGAGATCTATGACGGCGGCGCCCCCGCCGCGCAGCCGGCCAGGAC